>JAURWF010000062.1 GCA_030655095.1 bacterium | reverse complement strand
ATTGGATTAAAAAAGAGAATAAAGATATAAAAAAATTACAATTAGCTGCTTTAATGAGGCTACCAGCAATGGTCTAAGGGCAAAATAGCCTTAATTTGTCTGATTTATTAAATTGTTAAAGGGCTTTTTAGACAGCCTGCTGTGCCAAGCGCAATGTCTGTCGCTTTAACGATTTCACCAGGAGCCGCTTCCTCGACACTTGATAGGTATTTCCATACCTCATATTGCTTAGACGAAAGTATGTCCTCGATTTTTTCCTCTTCGAGATATGTGAGAGCTTTTGTGGCTTGCTCTTTAACGACCGAAAGAAAAAAGTTGAGCCATGGGGAGATCGTGTCGTGATCAGTCTTAAATGTCTCCTGCGATTTGCGAAGTGCAATATAATATTCATCCTTACGACGTTCAACAATCTGCTCGTGTGAGACATACTGCACAAACTGATAACCAAAACGCAAAAGCAAAAGATTCGTAAGCACACGTGAAAGCCGCCCGTTGCCATCTTCAAACGGATGGATTTTCAAAAACTCAACAATGAAATTGGCGATGATAAGAAGTTGATGGAAGCGATTTTTTTCAAGTGCATCAACTGTCCAATCCACGAGCTCCTGCATTTCTTTAGGAGTGAGATATGCTTTTGTCGTCTCAAACATTATCCGCGCCACGTTACCGTCCGGTCCGAGAACACCAACCGCATTTTCTTTCTTTTTATAACCGCCGCGATGCGTATCATCCTTATTAGAGTATTTAAGAAGCTGATTATGGAGCGAAGTAATTACACTCTCCCGAAGTGGCAAAGTTTGAAAACTATCAAAAACATTCTGAAGCGTTTCAAGATAACCCTGTACTTCTTGAGAATCACGATCCGCAAACTTAGAGACTGCAAGTCCACACATAACCTTCTCAACCTCTTCATCGTTTAGTTTTCCTCCCTCAATACGGTTAGATGCACCGGCCGAGGTAATGAGCGTAGACTTACGAAGATTAGTTATTGCCTGTGGAGTCATTCTTAAACTTGATTTAAATTCACCCCGAATACCATCAACCTCAGTCAAAAAAATCACGATGTGTGGGTCAGGATTTTTTATTCGATGATCAAATTTTTTGATAATGTCGTCCATATACTTAGTTAAATGTTAACGCTATACTACATATAGTGGATTATAACCGATTACAGCGGATAATACAAGTTGCCCTGTATTGTAGAAATTTATCTTGAAAAACCACTGCGGTTTTCAAACTTTCCCTCAAGGAAACCTCGCAATAAGCTGACGAGGAATATCTACTATTATTTTTAGCTTGCTATTTAACAACAATACCAACTTTCTAATTATTTTTAAAAAATACAAATTAAGATTCTATCTGTTCAATGCATTCCCTAAACAAAGCGATCTTCTTTGAATCACTCGGACTAAATAAATATGGCTCAACGTCCTTTACCAATCCAGCTAAATCTAGTTTTTCCGTTTTTTCCAAAAGTTTCTTCTTTATATCCGGCCAATTATCAACTCCCATCTTTAACTTCAAATAATCATAATTCGGCTTAGTTAATCCTAAAAGAAAAATTGTGTCAAAGAAATCTCTACCCTTAGCGCGATTACGATTAAAAATCGTATATATTTTTTGTGATAGTAATATATCTAATGGAGTAGAAAAAATTTGCGTGAATATATCAAACTTATTCAGAATTTTTTTGTCAGGATTATATTTAAATCCATGAGGCGCAGTATCAATTTGAATCATCATCTTTTCATCTGGCATAACAGCTAATTCATTGTCCAATAACACTTTTGGAATTTTAAGATAACAGCGAAAAGCACCCTTAAATACATTTCTTATTTCTGTTTCAAAGCCCAATTTTATCATTCCATTTTGTACTTCCTCTGTAAGCTTTATAAACTCTTCCTCGGTCAAACCAAAATTATCAAAATCAAGATCCTCTGAAAATCTGTTATTATTATATATAATACATAAAGCTGTGCCACCCAAAAATGAAAGTTTATTCGCCAATGGTGAATTAAAAATTAACTCTAATATTTTGTACTGCAGATACTCACGTAAAATATTGCGCTTGTATGATCTTAAATTATTCGGATATTGCTTTTCAATTTCTTTAAGCATTAACATAATTTATATACTTTAAAAACTTATTAATTCTTCGCTCTAAACTCTTATTATTAAATGAATTTAAATACTTCATTAACTTATCCTTATTCACCTTTGAATTAAATTCTTCTTCGTTTATTCTCAACTCAGAAAAATCTGCTTCTGTCTTTAAATGCGAATTAATATAAAAATAATCTAAAATTGTCTTCTCAATATTAGCCATCTTGTATGATATTCCGCCGAGCGTAATCAACTCATAACCGAACAACAATTCCGGCTTAAGATGATGATAAATAAATTCACCTATTTCAGTTTTAAAGCGATTAGTTTTATTTGAGGTAGCCGAAGTGATACCATAAACACTTTCCGGGATTAACCCATAATTAGATAAAGCCATTTCAAATGAAATATAAGATGGTAAATAAATCTTATTAGCAACACAAAATAAAACAGCTTCATTTAAATTTTGATCAGCAAACATATAATATCCTCTACGAATCTTTTTTATATATCCCTTATCTTGCCAATCATTCAAACGAGAACGATAAAACAACGCATCAACCTTATTTATGTCTTGCGAAGTAAAAACCACATATTCGTTTAATTTTTCCTTTAACTCAATATATTGCATATTTGTTTCCAATAAATACGATTATTCGTACTCTTTAGAATTAAAATAACATATATTTTAAATCTTGGCAACAAAAAATAAGATGATGTCAACGAGAATAGAAATGCTCTACTCTAACAGTTTGTATTATAATACTCTATTAAACAATTTATGTTTATTTTGTATTAGAGATCTGTCAGCTAACGTCTAAGAATATCTGATGTTTTTGTCTCACTTCCTTATTATATTTTATAAAAGAAAAAGAGGCAAAAATATGGGTTGAAAGAATTTTTTTACTCCTTATTAATATTATTAATGAAAAATTCTTGAACCAGATATTCTTTGTTGTACGATGTAAATTTTAGCTGAAGAATAAAAACCTTTCTTTAAATATTAAACTATCGCAAAACAACTCATTTAACTTTGTTTTTACTAGCTAAAATTTATTTCGAACAACTCGTTTATATGCGAAGTGTTTTTGTATATTATGCACAATATTGCATAATATACAAACAATATCTTTGCTCTCTACATCATCTTCTTCCGAATAAATGCTGGGATGCCTAGTTCGTCTTCTTCATCTGACTCTGATCCTTTTTTTTGTGCAGGTTCAGCTTGAGCTTGTTTTAGAGAAGAAACTTTACTTTTTTTCTTAATCTCCCACTTCTCTTTATCCTCCTCTGCACTAATAAAAACATTAGGGGTATATGCCCTTTCATTAGCTATTATTTCACTTACTCCAATTTTACGACCATCAAAACCTGTTGCAACAACTGTTATTTTAATTTCATCTTTATATTTATCATCAATAACTGCACCAAAAATTATTTTTGCATCTTCATTAGCTGAAGAAGTAATAATTTTAGCAGCCTCATTAACTTCATGCATAGATAAATTTGGACCACCAACTATAGTAAAAAGAATACCGCAAGCACCTTCAATAGACATTTCAAGCAAAGGCGAACTAATAGCAGCCTTGGCAGCTTCAATGGCCTTGTTTTCTCCACTAGCCTGACCAATCCCCATTAAAGCACTACCAGCATTTGACATTACTGCTTTAACATCAGCAAAGTCAACATTAATCAATCCAGGTATTGTAATTAATTCTGAAATACCCTGAACTCCCTGCCTTAAAATTTCATCAACAACTGTAAAAGCATCTAAAAGCGATGTTTTTTTATCAATAATTTGTAATAATTTATCATTAGGAATAGTAATAATTGTGTCTACTTTATCAGACAATTCCGCTAAACCACGTTCAGCAATATTTTTTCTTTGCGCTCCTTCAAAAGCAAATGGTTTAGTTACCACTGCTACAGTTAAAGCGCCTAGATCACGAGCAATCTCAGCAATAATTGGCGAAGCACCTGTGCCTGTTCCACCACCTAATCCACAAGTCACAAAAACCATATCAACATCTTTCAACGCATCTCTGAGATCATTTTGCGATTCTTCTGCTGACTGCCGACCCAATTCAGGATTCATTCCAGCTCCCAATCCACGAGTAATCGTTTTCCCAATATGAATTTTCTTGCTTGCCTTATTGTAATGCAAAGCCTGAACATCTGTATTAACAGCAATAAATTCAACACCTCTAATGCCAAATTCAATCATCCTATTAACAGCGCTACCACCACCACCACCGACTCCAATCACTTTAATTTTAGCAAATGTTTCTACTACTGGTTTTACTTCTGCCATATATAGATAATTAATTAGTTAATCAGTTAACTAATTTTATATTAAACTACAATTAAAAATATTTCAAGACCTTTAGGGAATAAGGGAACTAAAGCGTTGCTTTATTTTTTTAATTACCTGACCAATAATTCCTTTACTTCCTCTTTTTGATCCGTGTTTACTTTTATTTAATTTATTACCCCATGCCATTAATCCTAAAGCTGTTAAATAAGTAGTATCATTAATTTTATCTATAGTAGCTATAATATTTCTATTAACGCCGAGACAAACAGGAAGACGCAAATTATCTTTTGCCACCTTAATTAAGCCCAATAATTTAGATCCACCACCAATCAAAAAAATACCGCCAGGCAACATTCCAGAACGATCAATCTTTTTTAACTCATTATCAATTTTCTCAAAAATTTCTTCAACCCGCGCTTCAATAATTTCAGCAACATATTTTTTAGAAATAATCATTGTTTCATCACTTGCATTTTCTTCTTTAGCCAAATCACTAATATCAATCTCATCCTTTTTAGTAAATTGCTCGGCGCAAGCATAACCATGCTCTAATTTAATTCTTTCAGCTAAATTTATAGGACACCTTAAACCAATAGCTATATCAGCAGTAATATGCTCTGATCCTATTGACAAAACAGCTGCATGCAAAAGCTCGCCTTCTTCAAAAACAGCCAAACTAGTAGTAGAAGCTCCTATATTAACTAAGGCTACACCTAATTCTTTTTGCTTATGATCAATAACCACTTCAGAAGCAGCTAGTGGCGATAAAACCAAATCTTCAATTTCCAAACCAGTACGATAAATAGCTTTTGTTAAATTTTTAATTTGACTAGACAAACCCTGAATAATTAAAATTTCCACTTCTAATCGCACACCAGTCATACCTAATGGATCTTTAATATCTTCCTGATTATCAACAGTAAATTTGACAGGGATAACATGGAGAATCTCATAATTTGGTGGAACTGCTAAAGCCTGAGCAGCTTCAACAGCTCGCTCAATGTCATCTTCGGTAATTTCATTATCACTCCTACCAACTGCCACAACACCATGACTTTTTTCACATTTCAAATTTGGTCCATTAATGCCTACCCAAACATTAGAAACAGACACGCCAATTAATCTTTCTGCTTTTTCTAAACAAGCGGAAATAGCTGAAGTAGTATCTTCAATACTATTAACAACGCCCCTATTTATTCCCTCTGAAGGAACAGAAACAGCGCCTAATATTCGCAATTGCTCGCCAGATTCATTTGAAGACATTCGCTGTCCAACAACCAATCTAACAGAAGTAGAGCCGATATCTAAACCTGCTACAATATCATCTTTCATAAAAATACAAATTATTATTAATAATACAAATTACAAATTTATTATACTAAAATTATTTAAAATTGTCCAAATAATTTTATTAAGTATGGCCAAAAAATTATACAACCAACAATAAGCGCTGCTATAGAGGCCACTAATACGCCTGCTGCCATAATATCTTTTATCTCTTTAACATAACTACTTATTCTTGGCTTTAATGCATCTGTAATTCTTTCCACAACACTATTAGCTAATTCCATTAAAATTACTAAAATTACTATTAAAACTAACACTATCCACTCCCAACGACTTATTTGAAAAAAATAAGCTAAAATAAAAATCAACAAACCACCCGCTGTTTGAATTTGTAAATTTTGTTCCTCTTTAAAAACCTTACACAGCCCTCGCCATGCATAAACAAAACTTTTAGCCAATCTCTTTATTCTTATCATAAAATTTTCTAATATTCTAACAATATCTTTAAAATCTTTTCTGAAAGTTGAGTAAATTCTTTTTGTGATTGTTCTAAATTTTCCCTTGTTCCTTTTATATTTTCAAAACCATCGATAGTTGGATCAAGATTAAATATTGCCTTATTTTTGATTTGCGCTAATGGTGATAATTGCCCAAAATCTTTAATTAAAGCTAACTCTAATTTCCAAGATTTTTCAACGAGTCCATTTCTGCAATGTTTTTCTGATAAATATTTTTTAATAAAGCTCGGAATTTTGGCAATCCATTCTTCATTACTTTTAATAGGTTTTTTTGAATACTGATTATACGAATTTATTATATAACCTATAAACAAGCCTTCGCCATCCAAAACTTTATTATGCGCAATCCCTTTATCTTTTGCTAAAACTCTCGCTGTTTTTTTCCAATTATCTTTCCATTCCTCAAAAGTATTTCCCAAATTTTCAATACCTTGAACTGAAAAAGCATCGGGCATTAAAGGCGTGATAAAATAATCTGATCCTAAAAATATCACTCTATTTAATAAATTAAGACTTGGCGATGTATCAATAATAAAAATATCAATTTCTTCATTCAAGCCTTTTTCTGTTAAAAATCTATCAATCGCGCTTGTAATAAAAAAACCTCTTTCAACTCCTTGTGCTGCTTCTCCATAAGATGAGATTAATGAATTTTCGTATTGAGATAATTTAAGGCTACCTGGCAAAATGAATAGATTGTTATTGTTATTTATTTTTTCAAAACTTACGCTTCTGTCAATATCAGATCCTCCTTTAATGATTCCTTCCAAAACAGTGTAAATTGTTTTTTGACTGTTAGAAAATAATGTTTCTTCAAATAAACCTAACGCTAATCTGGACAAATTACACTGTGGATCCAAATCTATTAAAACAGTTTTGTATCCCATTTCTGAAAATTTAACAGCGGTATTAAAAGCCAATGTAGTCTTGCCAACTCCACCCTTATTATTAGCAAACAAAAGTTTTTTTGTTCGAACAAATTTCATATTTAAAATTTAAAATTTAAAAATAATCTTTTACAATTTCAAAAATTTTCTAATGGCCTTTTGAATTTGGATGAAGACCATCTTCTAATAATTTAGTGTAATCTAATTTTATAAATTTTTCAAAAACATCAATAAAAAGAATTTTGTTTTCTTCGCAAATTGATTTTATAATTTTGTTGTATTCTTGAATCCACTCATTTTTATAAGATAAGTCTGTGTTCCACGGAATTGGGGTTGTTTTTGTTTCATCTACTGGTGATAAACTAACAAAAATAATTTTTGAAGAAAATTTTTGAGCAAGTTGTATTAATTTTTTAATATTATCAATAAATTTATTTGGTAAAACCCAGTGATTATTTTTGCTATGCATCCACGCAGAATCATTTATGCCGATGCTAAAAATAAAAGATGTTTTGTCTTCGTCTGATCTTTGTTTTGTTTCAAATTCAAATCTTTCTAATAAATTCTCTGTTGTATCTCCTGAAATACCGAGATTATAAACAAAATAATCATAGTTTCTTCCATCTTTAAAGAAAAAAGCTTTTAATCTATCCGCCCACCCACCAGCTTCAGGGTCAAATGCGCCATAAACTATACTGTCTCCAAAAATTAAAATATTTGGCATAAATTTATAAATTTTTTTCCTAATTTATCCATCTCGTCTGCGCCTTTTTCTGTCGCATCATCATAACCTGCCAGATGCAACAAACCGTGGACTAAAATAAAAATTAATTCTTGTTGAATATTATGTCCGGCTTGTTTTGCTTGTCTTTTAATTTGCTCGTAATTAATAATTATCTCACCTAAAAAATTATCATTATCAACATCGGTCATAGAAAAAGATAAAACATCAGTTGCTTTATCTATGCCACGATAAGTTTTATTTAATTTTTTACTAATTTGATCATTTACAAAAGCCAAAGAAATTTCTTTGTTATTAAAATGATAAGTTTGCAAAAATAATTCAGCTATTTTTTTAACTAAAGATATATTTATTCTTTTTTTAGTCTGATTATTAACTTCAACTAACATAAAGAGTCTATAAAGTCTGTAAAGTCTATAAAGTCAAAAGTCTGTAAAGTCTGTAAAGTCTATAAAGTCTGTAAAGTCTGTAAAGTCTGTAAAGTCTGTAAAGTCTGTAAAGTCCTTAAAGTCAAATGACTTTATGGACTTTATGGACTTTTGACTTTCGACTATCAAATGACTTTAAGGACTTTAAGGACTTTTGACTTTCGACTATCTAATGACTTTATGGACTTTTGACTTTTAACTATCTAATGACTTTATGGACTAATCTTGAACGATTTAATCATTGCTTTAAAAAGATTGGGATAATTTAATGTGTTTGAAGAGGCGGGATTATAAGTAATAACAAAAATATACTTTTTACTAGAATCCGTTAAATAAGTAGTAAGGCTATCAGAATTAATAATTCCATTCCAGTTATTATTAGTAATTAAATTATTTTGATCAACAAAATCTACATTAAACTGCTGTTTATACCAATCACTTATTAATTGCTGCTCTTTATTATTTTGAGCAATTACTTGAATAAAACTATCATCTTCTGCCTTAAATACTATTGAATCATCTCCACCACTCGTAGTCTGCTTCCAAGTTGATGGATACAATAAATTATATTTATAAGTTTTATTATTATAATTTTGTAAATTATTGTTAATAGATAAAATTCCTGCCCCTGCTGGATTATATCCATTTAAAACTTCTGAAAAATCATCATAACCATCATTATCAGAATCCAAAACAGTATGATTAGATCCAAAAATCTTTTCTTCTTTATCTGTCAACCCATCACTATCGCTGTCAATTCCAGCAGACAAATCAACTGGCTGATTAATAATATCTTCAGTAGAAGTTGCTGTAGAAGTAGCAGTTGAAGTAGCCATTGACTCTATATTAGGCAAAACAACCGTAGTAGTAGCAACTATTTGCGCTGGTTCTTTGACTGGAACTTCTATTTTAGCTGGTTCTACTGCAGGCGTTGAAGTTGCAACAGATGCTTGATTTGATTTTTTAGATTGGTTATAAAAGAAAAAATAATAGAATAAGCCAGAAATAATAATTAAAAAAATAATACCGGCAACGATAATAAAAACGCCTGTTTTTTTAGCTTGACCAACTTTAATATGACTAGAACGAAAACGCTCTGGCATAGCATGAATAGTTATATCATCACCTAATTTTGTTTCTTCTTCTTGAACCGATGATAAATCCTCCGGTAATTGCTCAATCTCTTTATTAATTTTTGGCTTAGAAATATTAAACATAAAATTATTTTACATGGGAGAGGGCAGGGTCAGGGCTACAAACTTTTAACCTCTAGTTTTCCTGATCCCTTTGGATTATAGCCATTTTTTACTTCTGCTCCATCTTGATAACCATCGCTATCAGTATCTGCATTTAACGGATTTGTGCTATAAGTCTTTACTTCCTCACGATCAGACAACCCATCGTTATCAGAATCACTTGAATTTGGATCTGTTCCTAATAATCTTTCTTCTTCATCAATTAAACCATCTTGATCGCTATCAACTATTGTTGTAGATTCAATAATCATATCTGTGTTTGTGGCGATAATTGTAGTAGTAGCTGTAATAATTGAATTTCCATTAATGCCCGTAGATGTTGCTGTTGAAGTTTCAACTTCAACAATCGGATTTTTAATAATATCTGAATTTTCTGGAATAGGACTAACTACAGGCTCAACAACTTTACTGCTATTATTCAAAGCTTTGTCTGATATTTTAGAATTCAAATAAAATTTAATACCCAAATAACCAACGCCAATAATTAAAATAATAACAATGATTATAACACCTAAAACAAAAAACTTTTTAGAATCTGTTGTTTTTGACTCCTCGTTTTCTGGAACATAGCCTACTGATGGCGTTGGCGCTTTAGGTTGAAAAACCGCTGGCTTTTCTGATTGATCAACTCCTGCCAAAATATCTTCAGCAGACTTAGGAACACTTTGATTAAAATTTGGCATAGAACCAATCCCCGGAGTAGGAACATTCGCTTGATTAACATTCTGATCATTAATTTCATCAAACATAAATTTATTATTAGTTTTTTTAGTAATTAATTTGTAATTTGTAATTTGTATTTGTATTTGAAATTCTCAGTATTTTCAGTGCCCCTCAGAAACTGTCAGTGGTTCAGACAAATTATTGCGTCATAGCACTAACTTCAACGCTAACAACACTGCCATTATTATACTCGTCAAACGCTTTTATTGCAAAATAATAATTTGTATTATTAACCAAATTCTCAAATATAAGTTTGCACATTGTCGCTGAACAACTATCAGCTAAACTAACTTTAACAGATTCAGCTCCATAAACTCCTCTCGCTGTGCCATAGAAAGCTCGATAATAATTAACATCATCACTGCCTTTTATCCAAGTTAATTCTACTTTTTGATTTGTTGAAGAAGCAATTAAACCAGTAGGCACGGATGGCGCAGAAGTGTCAGTCGGAATTATGCTGACCTCATTAGAATAAATACTTTCTGCTCCAGTTGATTTATAATAAGCTGAAACAGCAAAATAATAAGTCTGATTATTAATTAAACCTATTACTGGACTTGAAATTTTATTATTCACATCAGGAACTACATTATTTACATCAACGGAATTATCATATTGACCTTTGTCTTTACCATAATACAATTTATAACCTGATGCTCCATTAACAGCTTCCCATACCGCGACAACTTTACCACTATTTCTTTGATCATAAACTGAAAGGACGGTAATAGATGGTACATCCTCGCGTAAAAAATAATATTCTTTCAAAGGATTAGGATCTCCATAATTGCCTCTAATAACTGTTGTGTCTTTTAAAATTGCTGGCAAATCATCAGCAGTGCCTACTTGACCAGCATCACGACAATAATAAAATTCAAAATTATTATTAAAACAATCCGTTCCGCTTAAACCTGCACTACAATTACCTGACGTATCACGCCATGGCAACCAAGTATTACTGTTATTAATAGGTGGCCAAGGATTAGCGCACATTAAAACATAAACATTGGCTTTGCCAATTTTAAATTTATTAACAGTAGACGGTTTAATAACTTTGTCGTCAGTAATAATAGCTTTAGCATACACAACAGTTTTTCCATCTTTTTTATTTTGAGCAACTAAAGTCTGTTGATTGGTATTATTTAAATTTTTAAAATCTACTATTTCCTTATTATCAATAGTCCAATCCCAATTCCAGCTATAAACATTATTAATAGGTAAAATTTCCTGGCCATCAAGAGCTAAAGCCTTGGCGCGATAAACTTTATCACTATCATTTATTGTGTCGTATGTAGAAGTTGCTGAATCATCATCAGCTGGATTATTCTCGCTAGTCTGAAATAAATAACTAATTGGATCAATAATTACACTATCTATCTGACAAATATTTTTGCTAGTAGTAAATGACCAAATTTTAGAATTAGTAAAAGTTTTAGCATTAATTGTTTCAGTAGAAGTGCCTTTCATACTTACGCCAGAAATACCTAAAACTCCTTCTTTAACACTATCTGTAGTAGAAGCATCACCTTGAATAATAACAGAATATTCACGCTCAGCATCAAGAGCTTTTTGCAAAGCAAAAGTAATAACAGTTGTACTGGCAACGCCATTATAACCACCAATTGCGCCATTGATTAAGCAATAAGTATGAGCACTATTAATTGCTGCTAATACTTTTTCACTTAAAATCGGCTTTAATATTTTTCCTAAAGAAATTAAAATTCTTTTAATAGCTCTTGTAAAAATATTATTACTTTTTTTGCTAATATTTTCTCCTAAAAATTTAGTGCCTGTAGGGCATAAATCAGCACCATAATCACCAATTAAAAACATATTATTATTAAAACTAGTAATATCCATAATCTGATCAAAAGTTGCTTCTATCACAGTATTGCGACAAACACCTGTTTCATTATTGGTTGGGGTTGTAAGTGCATTGACTCTAGGTCTAGCGCTACAACAAGTATCATTACTACAACCAGCGGTAGAAGAATTACCACATTCATCATCTCTAACACAGCCACAACAAAGTCCGCGACCGCTTCCACTACAATTACCTTTATTTTTTAAACAAGATAATTTAGGATTAACGATTTTACATTGATCATTAGTCGCAGAAAGAGTCGGATCACAACAACAAGTGCCACACGATACTAAGCTTGATGGTGCTAAAGGGCTACTGCTAGTTGCATTTAAACAAGAAAAACCTGTGCAAACACCAATATCACAAGTTACTGTAGTTGTTGCTTTTTTAGCGCAAGTTTGACCAAATTGAGGAAAAGAAATGGATGACTCACAAGTACAATTTGTTGTATTGCAACTAAGATTACTAGCGCAAGTAGAGCTTGCAATATTACAAGCGCCGACACCACCACCAACATAACAAGCTGCACCAGCGACTGATGGACAAGCTCCGCTAGCACAACTAGTCGCGCCTACACAACAATTACCGCCACAAGTAGCTCCTTGACATAAAGTATCACCACATTTTCCTCGCCCACTATTACCATTAACATCACAACTTTCACCCTGGGTGCAACAAGAAGAACTACACACTGTTTGATTAGATGCACATTGATTATTTATTGTTTCACATTTACAAGTCGCTCGATTACAACTAAGACTACTAGCGCAAGTAGAACTTGCCGTGCAAGCACCAGCAACACCACCAACATAACAATTCTGACCAGCAACTGCTTGATCTTTACAAACACCAGATGGATTAGCTAAATCTGTTAAATCGCAATATCTAGTAGTCTTTCCTGTGCAATTACAAGTTTGATCACTTAAAGATTGGTTAACCTGTCCATTAATTATTACTTTACAGCCAGTACATAAACCATAATCTGGCGCGCCAACACCACAACCACCTGCTTTGCAAGTCAAACCAGCGCAACAATCTTGAGCGCTATTAGCTACACGACAACAACATTCGCAAACACTATCTTCTCTCCCAACCCCATATCCTTTTATACATTTACCACCAATACCGCAAAAAGATCCATTTGAACATCCTGAAGACGAAATTACGCATTGCCCTGATTGGCAAGTAAGACCTGCTGGACATGAAGACGAGACGCATTCAATCGGAAAGCCTAAATCGCCAACAGAACACCAACCATTAATAGGTGAAGAAGCCCCATTCGGACAAGAAGCGTCTTTTGTGTTAATCTGCCAAATATTTTTAGCTCCTACTTTACGACATTCAGCAGTAAATCCGGCAACTAAAGTCGTATCTTTCACATCGCAAACTTTACCTAGTAATTTACATTTGTTTAAAACTTTATCATAAGCGCACTGACTAGCGCAACTGGAGCTAGCGATTTCATTACACTTATTATCACTGCAATATCCTGTCTCAATATTAGTTCTACTTTGGCATTCACCACGAGCATTAGGACACATACCAACAGCTGAGCAAGCGCTAGCTGCGCTATAACCACCGCAAGTTAGAGGAGTACTTGTTCCTAATGCAGTAGAAAAAGTCCAACCAAAAGTACAACTTTGTGGCCCGCCTAAAGAACATTCACCTTCTGTTTTACAAATTCCTGCATTATAAGTACCGCTGGGACAACATTCTTCAGTACTACTATTTAAACAATCGGTATTAGCAACGCAAGCGCCAACTTTAAAAGGCAACGCATTGCCAACTTGATTATTAATTATTTTAAAAGGTCCTGTTTGCGCTCCGCTAGGCACATTAGTCTTAATCGCTTGATCAGCCCAACTAGTAGGAGAGCTAGAAGCATTATTATAAAAAACAGCGCGACCATTAGCTCCTTGACTAGCACCAAAATATTCACCATAAGCATTAATAGATTGACCGACAGGACCATTGTATGGATCTAATAAACAAAGACCTGGACTAGGACTACCTGTTGTAATTTTAAAATTTGCTGGAGTGCTAGTGCTACTATTTTCATTAATTACTATTACCTTATAATCTCCAGGAGGTGCTACTTGTGGAACCTTAATTGTAATATAAGTATCATTCCAATATTTACCTTGACACTGTATTGGAAAATCTACTCCGGCATTAATTTTTGTATTTGGATCAGTTGGCAAATAAAATTTTACTACACTTTTCCCTGAATCAAAATTTTTAAAATTACGCCCATAAATAGTAATATACCGACCTTTTGGTCCTTCTATCGGAGTAAGATAATCAATAAATGGATTATCTTGAATATTATTTTTAACTGTAAATCCTAAACTATTAGAATCTTCTGCGGGTAAAGTACTGCCTGCTGAATTTGTATTCCCTGATATAACCGTTGCAAAAACTGAAGTTCTACCATCTTGAATATTAGGCACTAAAACTCTTGACCAATCTCTAGCATTAGCCAATATATTGTTAGTTTTATTACCAAAAAAAGCTTTTTCATTAATTCCATTAAGATTAACCCCATAAAAAGCAATAAGGTTATCAAAAGAACCAACATTTGGATTAACTAAACACAAACCAGGTCGTTTGATATTATTTATTGTAAAATCATTAATAGCAGGACCGCGATTATTATCAGTTGTATCCCAAAGATTAGTAGAGTCAAGGACTTTAATCGGACCTGTAGTAGCGCCAACAGGCACTACTACAATTATCTGATTGTCTTGCCAAAAATTAGTACATTGAGAATTAACTTGATTAGGAAAAGTTGCGATTTTATCATCAGTTGAAGTGCTAGTATCCCCAAGAAAAATCACTTGTCCAGTAGAAGTCCCAAAATATTGACCGCCAATAGTAATAAAATTTCCTGGTGCCCCGTTCGGCGTACTAGAAGCATCAAGAGGACTTATCCAAGCAATCAAAGGTGTTTTGACGCAAGTGCAACTATTGTCTGCCGAACAAACTAAATTATTTGAACAATCAGTCGCCTGACAACCAGCAAGACCAGTATCAGCATCACAATTTTGACCTGCACTTGGCAAATTAGTTTCTTTACATTTACAATCACTACTATTGCAAGTCAATCCTGTTGCACAAATGCCAGCTGAACAATCTGTGTCCAAAGCATCTGTTAAACAAGCCTCGTCTACTCCTGGCAAACCAGAGCTTTTACACTTGCAAGTAGTGGCATCACAAACTAATCCTATTATATCACAAGTAGAGCTCGCGATAATGCAATTACTAGCAGTGCCCCCAACATAACAAGCCGCTCCTACTCCGCCACCGCCAATTCCTCCACCACCTCCGCCAGTATTTACGCTCCCTCCGCCAGCGCCAGTAGCATCTAATAATTTATTTAAAATAAAACTAGCAATAGCAAAAGACGCCAAGCAAATAATAATACCGATAACAGCTCCCATTAAAATCTTTTTAGCTTTTTCAACTTTATCTTCTTCTCCGCCAGCAGTCATATACAACCAACCTGCATATATTATCAAACCTACAGCGATAATTCCTAAAAACCCAAAAAAGATTCTAATAATATTAGCAGCAATAATACGAGGATCTTCTTGCCCCAATCCAGTAGCTTCACCATATTGTATGCCAAGATCCAAAGCCAAAGCAAAATGAGCCATTGTCATTATAACTATCAGCGAACAAAAGAAAATTAATATTTTTTTAATTATTTTTTTCATTTATTTTTTTTCATAAACTCTTAAAGCGACTTTTAATCTTTTATTTTATCGCATTTTAGGTCCACACACATTATAAACCCGATAAAAGAACAAAAATAAAAATATTAAAATTATACTAAAATTTCAATTCCTGTTGTTTTTATTTCATAAACAAGAGAGCTATATTTATCTTTAAAATCTTTTGGACTAAAACCAATTGGCTCAATAACATATTGAATATCAAAAATTTTTCTTTTTAACCAAAGATACTGCAATGCCTCAAAGGCATCTTTAAATTTAGGAGAAATAATACATAAATCAATGTCACTCCATTCATGTTGTTCTCCTTTAGCATAAGAACCGAATAAAATAATTTTCTTAATCGGCAATTTATCAGCCTTTAAGATTTTAATATATTTATTAATTTCTTTTTTTACTTTTTTTGGTATTGTTCTTTTAACCATAAATATAACTCTTTAGAAATATTGAGATATTTTTCTGTATATTTTTTAGTGCATTTTTTATAAAACGCAAACTTTTCATCATCATACCGACCAGCAAGACTAAACTCAGAAATAATTTTTATATTTTCAATTTGATCTTTTGTAAATGATAATTTAATTAAGAGAGTTAATCTTTCTAAGTCATGAATATACGGAGCCGCTTTTTTAATTTGTTTAACAACTAATCCTTTTAATAGCTTTTCTAAAGTTAAATGACAGAAAAAAAGACAAGCATCATAATGTTTAGTTTTAAATAAACTTAAAGCAGTTTTTAAATTTCGCTCAGCAGATTTTTCCCAATAATTAATTTGCTCATTAATTTTAGTCATAATTTTAGTTTAATGTGAAATCACCCTTTTGTCCATTCTAGCGCTAGTACAACATAGGAGTCTGTTGCCGAATATCATATTCGGCATAAAATTCTAAATTTATTTAATAACAGGAAAAGAACATGCCTTATTTGAAATACCGCTAGAAGTGGCGCAATGCAAGCCTGCAGAAATTAAACCATTAGATTCGCCTGTACAAAATTGCAACATATAATTTTGACATTGAGCTTGTTGTGTTCCAGTTTTACAAATGACGGTACCTTCTTCATTAGTTGAAAGATAAATATATTGGTTATTATCAGCAGTACAACTGCCATCAACTGGCAATGGCGCTGTTGGAACTTGACTCATATATTTTATACCGCCAGTAACACAAGAAGAATAAAATCCATTACCTGTTATTAAATCCTTGTTTGCAGACAAACAGAGATCTTTTATAATAATTTTTGTAGCGTTTGGATATGTACTCATATCATTATAATATAGTTCTAAGCCTGTCTGTATTTGTTTAATATCGCTAATACGTTTTGCATCTCTAGCTTTATTTTCAGCAACATCTTTTCCATAATATGCCATATAACACATATCTTTATCATCTTGATTCTGTATTTCATCACAATCCTGCCCAACTACAGCTATGCTAGTATAACATCCTCCTTTAATTATTTGACTTTGTATCTTACCACAACCTGCTAAATCTCGTTTAATAATAACAATTGTATAATAACACATATCTTTATCATCTTGATTCTGTATTTTATCACAAATAGTTAAATCTTGTTTAGCTTCCGCAATATAAGAATAACATTCGCCTTTATCATCTTGATTCTGTATTTTATCACAAATAGATGAATCTTGTTTATCTATAGCAATTTCATAATAACATTCATATTTTTTACTTTGATCCTGCATCTTATCACAAACATCTAAATCGTTTATTTCTATAGGCTTTTCTTTAATTAAATCAGTACCTGCTTGAAAAAATTTTTTACCATCACTAGTCATATAAGAAGTATATTCACTATTCCCTACTTCTAGAATAATTTTATATAAACCACCTTCTAAGACAATACTTTTAATAGTAGCTGTTACATTAGATGACAATAACTTTTCATTAATAAACTTTTCTGCCCGTATCTTTGCTTCTTTTATACCAATTGAATGCACTATTATCGCATTAGACTGGATAACAATTTTACTTAAATCATTATTAGAAATACCCAAACCTAATTTGCGCATTAAATTAAAAGCATCAGTAGGTCTGCCTAAAAAAATTCTTTGATTATTCTTCGGATTTACATACCAAGCCTCGCCTTTTGATTCCACTTGTAATAATATTTTTCCTGATTGTTGTTTAGCGAGCTTACTATCAATTAATATTTTACCAGCTCCGATAGGATTATATCCATTTATTACTTCTTTTTTATCATCATATCCATCTCCGTCACTGTCTTTATTATTTTTATCTGTCCCGATTGAATCTTCCGCCATATCAGAAAGACCATCGTTATCACTATCAAGACCAACTAAATTTTCATCTGCTATTTGGATTTTCTTTAAATTATCATTGCTAATGCCAATTCCTAATTTGCGTATTAAATCAAAAGCATCTTTTGGCTTGCCCATACTATATCTTTTTCCATCAGCAGGAGAAACATACCAAGCCTCGCCTCTTGATTCCACTTGCAATAATATTTTCCCTTTTAATTTATTAGATAAACTTTCAGCAAAAATTTGCGTTGTTGTTGAAAAAAATCCCACACTTAAAATTAACACCAACGATAATAAAAAAATTGCTTTTTTCATAGATTCTGTTAGTTATTAAATTAATATTTTTTTAATATTTTTTTATTTTCTGGCTTATTTAAAAAATTCTTTTTTGATACTATAGAACGTCTAAGTCGTTGTTCTAATTTTCTTCTTGCTCCGCCAGCAATATCACCGCCAATTTTAGCATCTTTCTGGAGTTTACTCATACCTTTTGAATCCTCTGTCTTGTGAATTTCTGTTGTCGCGCGTTCTCCGAGCATATTAAAAATTAATTCAAAATCATCCATATGATCACGTAAATTTTCTCGTTTAAGTCCCTTGATTTTTTTATACTCGCTTGGAGTAACTCCAAAAGTGGCTTTAGAAATTTCAGCCGTAAGAATTTCATAATCTTTTTGCTCTTGAGCTCCTCGTTTTTGCCATTCATCTGTTAATTCCTCTCGAATAACGATTCCACGCATTCGCTTTTCTATCCAATCTTCACTATAACCTTTAATTTTATACAACATTCTTGTTCTTTTGGTAGCAAGTTCAGGATTTTCAATTTCCTTCATTCTTTCATAGCCAACTTTTGCCAGCCAACGCTTAAATAGTTCAGCTTTTGGAGATGGAATGGATTGAATTATACGAAAAATTCCTTCAGCATTAGCGCATACTTGATCGCGTATTTTCCCATCATCTGCTATTAATGGCAACCTATGGACAAATTGTCCATAGGTTGATTTAAGAATTTCGTCGCGCAATAATACTTTATTAAAATAATCTCTTGAGTTTTTACTATCAGTTAATGCGCCTACAACATCATAAACAGAAAACCACCATTCATTTTGATAAATAGTTTTTCTGATTTCTTTTCCTTTAAATAAAGCTATTTTTGTTGTAATTTCATTAATCATAAAACAAAAATTAAATTTTTGTATTTATCTAAAGTTATTATCAACGTTATCAAAGCTACATTTAAATACCTTATTAACTAATAAATCACGGGCAAACAGCTCCTAAATTAGCCACGCCGTTACAACAAGACGGACCGCCTTGTACATTTGAACCAGTCTCATTTACGCCTGAACATGGAAAATAACAATTTTGGTAAACGTCTTTCACGGCAGAAGTAATTTTTGGAGAATACCTACTATCCTCATTAAATTGATCGTGATTAAAAATAACAGTAGTTTTACTAGTGCTTGCATCATCAGTCTTGCTAATCCAATAATTTATAACTGGCGTGCCAACCAAATTAAGACTATCGCTATTTAAACTATTAGCCATCATTAATTTATTAAATTCAGCTTCAACTGTAGCGCTTAAACCTGCTCCGTCAGAATTTATATTTGGATTTACTTTAGTAATTACTGGCGGAGAAGTATCAATGTCATTACTAGTCTTAAATAACCAAGCATAATTATCTGCTGTTGGACCTTGCACAACGCCATCTTTATTACCGTCTAAAGAATTATCAGACATATCAACTATTCCATTGTAAAGAGAGGTCGTAGGATCATCTGCTTTAACTAAAACAGATATATCTTTATTGCCAGGCAAACAATAAACATCTAAACCGCAAGAATTAACCCCACATTTATCTTCTGTAAGAAATTCAACTGTTCTATATTGGTTAGACAAATAAAAATTACCTGCGACTAAACTGCTAGCATTGCCGGTGGAAGAAGCGCTAACTACAATATTATTAAAACCCTTTTTAGTCGCGCCACTAGCTGACATCGAATTAATAGCTTCGTCAAAATTAATCTGAATAACAACATTTCTAGGCTCAGTAGCGCTAGGTTGAGGAATAATACTTTCAATTTTTGGCGGAGTTTCGTCAACAATAGTACTTACTTCAAAGCTCCAACTATAAGGAAACAACCCCGACAATACACCAAAAGCAAACACATCTCTTGTTGTTTTTATATCTTTTGATAAAGCCACTGTGTACCAAAAATTTTCAGCAGAGCTACCTAAAAATTGAGAAGGGTCAAAAATAAAAGTTTTATTATCTGCACTTTTGCTAGCATTAACATCAGTAACCATTGAGCCAGTTAAGCCGTCTTTTGTTTTATAAATTTTAATATTACTAGTATTTATTTTATTATTAGTTATGATAGCAGCAGGATTAATTGCCTCTTTAAAAGTAATAGATATATTAGTATTTCGTGGCACAGCTTTTTGATCTTTGCCAGGATAATGAAATTCAATAATTCCACTACCCAAAGCAGCAATCCCGCCACTTACACCACCGCCTGGTCCGCCTCCAACACTACCACCGCCACCAGCAGTTGATTCAATTAATTTATTTAAAATAAAAGATACAATAGCAAAAGATGATAAAATAATAATTAAACCAATTAAAGCATTTTTCAAAATTAATTTAGCTTTCTCAACTTTATCTTCCTCTCCCTCGCTAGTCATCCACAGCCAACCAGCATACAAAACTAATCCAACAGCAATAATTCCTAAAAACCCAATAACAGCCCTAATAATATTTGCGATTGTTATTCTTATGTCTTGATCAGACAAACCCGTTGCTGTCATCTGTTCTAGTCCAGGATCAATTGTTGCTGCTAAAACATTTGGGGTAATCAAAATAAACAAAAAAGCAATAAAGCAATAAAGCAATAAAGCAATAATTATCTTATGATTTTTTTTACTAAATTTATTAAACATAGAAAAAGTTAAAAGTCTATAAAGTCTGTAAAGTCCTTTGACTAATGCACTATTTTATAATAACATTATTATAACATAACCGATTAATAAACTACAAATATTATTCGCATTATTATGACTATTAATCAAATAATAAATAAATTTAAAGAAAATAATCCTAACGAAGACACTTCTCTTATAGAACTAGCTTTTGAATTTGCTCAAAAAGCTCATAATAATCAACTTAGAAAAAGTGGCGAACAATATATTCAACATTGTTTACACACCGCGTTTGTCTTAGCACAAATGAAGACAGATCTTAATACAATTATCGCGGGGCTACTTCACGATGTGCCTGAAGATACCAAATACACATTAGAAGAAATTGCAAAAAATTTTGGAGAAGAAGTTGCTATGCTAGTAGAAGGCGTAACAAAATTAAGCAAAATAAAATATCGTGGCATAGAAAGATATAGAGAAAGTTTACGCAAAATGTTTTTAGCTATGGCTCATGATTTACGAGTTATTTTAATTAAATTTGCCGACCGCTTACATAATTTACGCACATTAGACTCTCTGCCACCTGAAAAACAAATACGGATCGCAAAAGAAACTATGGAAATCTATGCTCCTGTCGCAGGACTTTTAGGAATCTGGCGGCTCAAATGGCAAATGGAAGATATTTGTTTTAAATATTTACAACCAGAAGAATATAAAAATTTAGAATATAAATATGAAGTAGAAAAAAAAATTGAGAATAATCAATATATTCAACAAATAAAAAATATTTTAGGCGACGGCCTTAAAAAAGAAAAAATGGATTTCCAAATTACCAGTCGATTTAAACATCTTTTTAGTATTTATAGAAAAATGCAACAAAAAAACTATCAATTTGATGAAATCTATGACGTTTTTGCCTTACGTGTTGTTGTTCCAACTATTGCTGATTGTTATAAAGTTTTAGGAATTATCCATTCATTATGGACGCCTAAAGCTAACCGTTTTAAAGATTATATCGCCGTGCCAAAACCCAATGGATATCGCAGTTTACAAACTACTGTTTTTGGAATAGATGGAAAAACAACAGAATTTCAAATTAGAACAAAAGAAATGGACGAAGAAGCAAAATATGGAATTGCCTCTCATTGGAATTACAAAACAAAAAATAATAACAAAGAAAAGCGAAAAGAACAACCAAGATGGATTAGAGAAATATTAAAAATCCAACATGAAACTGAAGACACTCATGATTTTATTAAACAAATTAAATTTGATATATTTTGTGACAGAATTTTTGTATTCTCTCCAAAAGGAGACGCTTTTGATTTGCCAGAAGGCGCTACTCCGATAGACTTTGCTTATGCTGTTCATTCTGATATAGGGAACAAAGCAACAGGCGTTAGAATCAACGATAAAATTGCCCCGCTTAGTCAGGTGTTAAAAAACGGTGACTTAGTAGAAATAATCATTGAAAAAAAACGCAAAACCCCCAGTCGCGATTGGCTAAGATTTGTCAAAACAGGCAAAGCAAGAAATAGAATAAAACAAACTCTAAAAGGCACACTATTAAACAATCTTAAAAAATATATACCAGGAATGTAAAAAAATATAAAAAATGTAGGGACAGAGCGATGCAGAAAAACAGGGTCGTGCAAAAAAAAGAACAGGGCAGTGCCCTGTTCCTACGTTTTTTATATTTTGTATTACCTATTTTACCAACGTTTTTTGGGTTCTTCTTTTAATTTACCGATCTTCTTTAAATATTCTCTTTCTGAATGCAATTGCATACCAACCAAGGCTCGTTTTTTTTGCTTAGCCTTATTGATTTTTGGCTGAGTATGTTGAGACTGACGAGCTTCTTTTAAATCACCGCTTTGTTGAAGTCTTTTGTTAAATCTACGCAAAAAACTTTCAAAACTTTCTCCTTTTTTTCTTTTAAATTCTACCACAAATCCCACCTACCTTTCTAGAAAAATTATAATTATTTTATCTCATTATTTAATCTTTTAGTAATTTCTTGTCTAATTTTTTTAAAATCAACAACTTCCTGAATGCCTGATTCCATATCTCTAATCAAAATTGTCCCATCTACGATTTCTTTCTGACCTAAAATTAAACTATATTTAGTTCCAAGTTTATTAGCAACTTCTAACTGATTTTTTAAACTATCCTTAGAAAAATCCTGTCTAACTTGTAATCCTGCTCGACGCAATTCTTCAAATAATATCATAGCTTTTCGTCTGGCTTGATCACCGAGCTGAGCAACAAATATATCAGCCTGATCATCATCTTTTAGTGGGATATTTTTTTCTTTAATTTTTAAAATAACCCTTTCTACACCTATACCAAAGCCACAAGCAGGTGCTGGTCTACCTCCTAGATATTCAACCAATCCGTCATAACGCCCACCTCCACCCAATGCTAATTGACGACTTACTTCAACATTACTATCATCAGCATCAATCGGCCAAATCTCAAAAACAGTTTTAGAATAATAATCTAGTCCTCTAACTAAATGTGAATTTAAATTATAAGGTACTTCAACTTCATCCAAATATTCCAAAACTTTGACAAAATGATTTTTACATTCCTCGCACAAATAGTCAATAATCTGTGGCGCATCAGCACTAATGGCAATACATTGATCTTCTTTACAATCTAAAAGACGTAGGCTATTTTTACCCAATCTTCTTTTACAGTCATTGCATAATTTAGTTCTATTACCTCTTTCTTTATAATAATTTTCCAATTTATTAATATATGCTTTACGACACTCTGAGCAACCAATACTATTAATCTGTATCATTATATCAATCTGCAGTTCTTTAAAAAAATTATAAGCAATCAAAATCAATTGAGCGTCAATTACAGGCCCTTTCTCGCCAATACATTCTAAATCAATTTGAGTAAATTGACGAAAACGACCAGCCTGTGGCTTATCATGACGAAAAACTTGCCCAAGCCAAAACAATTTAACAGGCTGTGGCAAATTAAACATACCGTGCTCAACATAAGATCGAACTATTCCTGGAGTACCTTCTGGCCTAAGAGCTATTTTATCATCATTCTTATCTATAAAAGAAAACATTTCTTTAGCAATAATATCGCTAGTCTTACCAGTTGAACGTTCATATAACTCAGCATTTTCTAAAATAGGAGTATCTATTCTCTTATAACCATAAGTTTTAGTTAATTCATTTATTTTCTTGCTAATTAAACTCCAATATCTATATTCATCAGGCAAAACATCTTTCATTCCTCTAAGACGAGCAAAAACCTTACCATTTTTTGACTTAAAAGGCTTAATTTCTTCAATTTTCCCCTTATTTCTAATAAATTTTTGCATAATATAATTTTATAATTTATAAACTTTTAACTTTTAACTTTTAACTTTACGGACTTTACAGACTTTATAGACTTTATAGACTTTTAACTAAAAACTATATTGCTGAACAGGAAATAAATTCACTTTATCAAACGGCCAGCCACGCAATAACACTCTACCAACAACAAAACTTTTATTTACAGGACCAAAACTACGGGAATCTTTGGAAAAATTTCTATTATCGCCAAGAACATAATATTCATCATTTTTTAAACTAATAACCTCTTCGTCAGATCCGTTAGTTTTTACTCCATCAGCTAAATATGGTTCATCTATCTTAATGCCTAATGGATTTTCTTTATTAAAAATATAAATTTCGCCATCTCTTACTTGTACTTTTTCATTTGGTAAACCAACAATTCTTTTAATAAAATATTCCTGCGGATTGCGTGGATATTTAAAAACTATTATATCACCTCTCTTTGGCTGATTAAAACGATAACTAATTTCATCGATAATTAAATATTCACTATCATGAAAATTAGGCTCCATAGAAGCTCCTTTGACATAAAATGGCTGAATTAAAAAATATCTAATAGGAATAATAATAGCTAAAGAAATAAGAACAACTTTTGTCAATTCAAAAACAAAAACAAAAAAATTTTTAAGCATAGGGATTAGTTAAAAGTCCATAAAGTCCGTAAAGTCAAAAGTCAAAAGTCAAAAGTCTGTAAAGTCTGTAAAGTCTATAAAGTCTGTAAAGTCAAAAAAGTCAAAAGTCTGTAAAGTCTATAAAATCAAAAAAGTCAAACAACACTGTCATTGCGAGGAGCTATGTAATCATAGCGACGCGGCAATCTCTTTTCTAAGTGATTATTATCATAACAACTATTAACTTAAAAAGCAAATTTTAAAAATTTAATTATTATTCATTGAATTTAAATAAAAAAGGACAGGGGTTGGAAAATTTTTTCCATTTTCTCCCCTGTCTCAAGTTTCAATCCTTCTATCTATGATCAAATGCCTTTTAAGACATCTATCATAGAAAATACCTCTCCTTTTGATCCCTCCTGAATCTTTTTATATAGAAATCGAATGGCATCAAGCGTGCCGAGAACATATGGGACTCGACCGTTGATATTGTGCGTAAACTTCAGGTTTACCGTTTCGTCAGCAGAAACTAAATCGTAAGTGTGCCAACCATGTCCGCCAAGATCTTCTTCAGGAATACCCATCGCTCTTTGCGCCTCAGGATCTCGGATCATTTCAATTTGACCTGGATCAAAAGGAATACTCAGCTTATTAAAATAACCCACCATGGCTTTAGCTGTACCGCTGGTATCCTTTTTACTCTCCTGATGACTTTCCACAATTTCCAAGGAAAATCCTTCAAAAGCGTTGGGAAAAGTTTCGGCAGCATATTCCATCATGGACTGAAAGGCTACAACTTGCTTTGCCATATTTGGAGCAATAACTGCCGAAACATTGCTGTCCTTAACAACTTGCGCCAGTTTTTCCCTGTCTCCGCCAGTGGTGCCCATTACAAATGGAATATTGTACTTGCAGTAAAGCTCGGCATTTGCGTTTACAGCATTAGGCTGGGTGAAATCCACTATTAAGTCGCAACAATTGTTTTCAACCGCATCTTTAACAGATGCTTTAATTGTCTTGAGTAACAAAGTACCACCCTTTGGATCGACTACATCTACTAAATCCATATCATTTTGAGGATACAGATATTTACTAATTAGCCTCCCCATACTCCCTCCAGCTCCATTTACTATTACCTTAATCATCATCTGACACCTCCTAAAATTTTAGATTTCTTATTCGCTCTGCAGCTTCTTTGATTCTTTCCAAAGAAGGAACAAGAGCAAAACGAACAAAGTCCCGCCCTGGGTTTGTTTCGTCTGCTACTATTTCCGAAATAGCCTCACCAGGAGTTACTACTATTTCGCATTGTTCCAAAAGTACTTCGGCAAATTTCACAGAAGTCATTCCTTTAGGAACTTTTTGCCAAATATAGAAAGTTCCCTCTGGCTGACACCTCTTTAAGCCGACCGAAACAAGAGCTTCAACTATGACATCCCGACGTTTCCGATATTCTTCTCGAGCACATTCCACATGAGTTAACTCTTCCATGGCAACAATAGCTGCGTCCTGAATGAATGTGGGTGTGCCGGAATCAAAATTTGTCTTCACTTTTTTAAAAACATCTATGATTCTGCTATCACCCATGGCCCAACCAACTCTGTACCCAGTCATTTTATATGGCTTAGAAAATGACTGAAAAACTACCGCCCCCTCTTTAGCTAATTCAAGAATAGAAATTGGCTTTTCACCAAAATAGATCTCGCTATAACACTCGTCCGAAGCAATAATAATGTTATAACGCTGAGCAAACTCAATAGCTTGCTCATATATTTCCCTTGTGGCGCATTCCCCCGTAGGACTATTTGGATAATTCAGCCAAAGAATTTTACTCTTCTTAGCAATCTCCTCTGGAATGCTTTTAAAATCTGGGAAGAAATTGTTTCTTTCCAAAAGAGGATAAAACCAAGGGATCCCTCCGGCAAAAAGTGTGCCACGACTATACGGCGGATATCCTGGGGTAGGACAGAGTACATAATCTCCTGGGTTAACAAACCCAAAAGGAAAATGAAATACTCCCTCTTTAGCCCCGATTGTTGAACAAATTTCTGTTTTAGGATCAAGCACAATCCCAAAACGATTTGCCACCCATGTAGCAATAGCTGAGCGATATTCTAAAGAACCAATGTAGCTCGGGTAACCTGAGCTGGCTCTGTTGTCAACGCCTTTCTTGCAAGCATTTCTAATAAATTTTGGCGTAGGATCAGTCGGATCGCCAACGCCAAAATCAATGACATCTACCCCTCTTGCTTTTGCCTCTGCCACTTTTTTGTCTATTTCTGCAAAAGCATATCCACCAATACTTTGAACTCTTTTAGATGCAATAACTTTCATTTCTTAAACCTCCTTAACTTTTATTTTTTCTCCTTTTGCAATTTATGCATTAAAGAGTTTTTGGCTCAAAATCAAACATCGTTCGGAAATAATCCTCAGGCGTTTCTGCTCGTCGGATTAATTCCACGTTACCATTACTACGCAACATCACCTCCTGTAGACGTAGCCGTCCGTTATAATTAGACGCCATTACATAACAATGAGCACCAGTGTCGTGAACAATAACGACATCTCCTTCAACAATTTTTGGCAGTTCACGATCCCTGCCAAACTGATCATTATTTTCACAGGCAGACCCGACTACATTCACCCTCTCAGTTGGACCATTATCTTTCCCAAACACTGAAATATGATGATAACCGCCCTCAGGATAGTAAATAGCTGGTCGCATCATTGATGATATGCAAGAAGCATCAACTCCAACATATTCTTTATACTTACTCATACGATTAATAACTTTCGTTACCAATACGCCATGAGGTCCAACCATATAACGGCCAGACTCCATAAAAAACTTTGGCGCATATCCATGCTTTTGATTAAACTGATCCAGCAATATCTTGGCTTCTTCGGCAAATGCTGACATATTAAACGGTTTATCATCAAGTTTATATGGAATTCCAATTCCACCGCCTACATTGATAAACTCAAATTTAATTCCCAAGGCTTCAGAAACCATTTCTACGACTTCCAACAACATATTGACGGTTTTCGTCATGTAAGTGTAATCCGGTTGATTGGAGCAAATCATAGTATGCAGCCCGAACCGTTTTGCCTGCCGCTTCATTGCCATTTTATAAGCCTCAACAATCTGATCATGGCGAACTCCGTATTTTGAATCTGCCGGATTCCCGATAATTTCATTTCCAGTCCGTCGTTCGCCCGGATTATATCTAAAGCAAATTAGTTCTGGAAACGCAGGAACCTTATTGATCATACTGATATCATCCAGATTCAGCAAACAACTGCCGTTTTTTGTCGCCTCAATAAACTCAGCCGTGGATGTGTTGTTTGAAGAGAACATTATCTCTTCAGGTAACGCCCCTGCTTTACGAGCCAGAATAAGCTCTGGGATAGAACTGCAGTCAAATCCAAATCCTAATTTTTTCATGATTTTTAATATCTCAAAATTTGGATTTGCTTTAACTGCAAAAAACTCCTGAAATCCCTCTACTCCGGAAAATAGATTTTTTAATTCTTTTCCGTTTTCAATAATTCCCTCTTCATCATAGATATGAAAAGGGGTGCCGAAATGCTCAACGATTGCTGGCAATCGCGAGAATAATCTTTCCTCAAATTCTTTTGTCATCATGATCTTTTTCCTCCTTTTTTTATTTCCTTTTTAAGCTGTTTTTCAAGGTTCATTTAATATGCCCAACTTATCAAATGGATTAAATTTTGTCAATCTTAAATTAATATTTTTATAATTTTGCTTTTTAAGCCTTTTTTTGTTATATTAATCCAATGAATAATAAATTTAAAAAAGTTATTTTACTCGGTGGAGACATAGTTATTCTCTATTTCTCTCTTTATCTTACTTTATTAATCCGCTATTTTAATACAGAATTATTGGAAATACATTTTTGGCCTTTTTCTATAATTTTTTTATTATGGTTAATTATTTTTTATATCGCTAATCTTTATAATTTAAATCTAGCTATTAATAATCTCTTTTTCTTTCAAATAAGCAGTAAAGCGTTGGTTGTAGCTAGTTTAACTTCTGTATTATTTTTCTATTTAATTCCTAATATCGGAATTGCTCCTAAAAAAAATCTATTTATATATATTATAATTTTTACAATATTATTTTATCTTTGGCGTCAATTTTATAACTGGTCGCTTAAAGCATATTTACCAAAAAATAAAATAGCTTTTATCGGCTATAATAAATTAGCAGAAGAATTAATCAAAGAGCTACAAAAAAAACCACATCTAGGCTATATTATTTCTCTGATTGTTAATGATACTGATAAAGATACAAATATTAACAACATTCCCGTGATTAAAGATCTAAAAGATTTAACAGAGCTAATTAGAAAAAATAAAATAACACAAATAATTTTTACCAACGACCCGCACCAATCACCTGAATTACGGTCTGCGCTGTTTAATTGTCTTTCACTAAAAATAAATTATTTTAGCTTAACTGATTTTTACGAAATAATCACAAAAAAAGTGCCGCTAGAAGCTATTAATCAAATGTGGTTTTTAGAAAAATTAAACGAAAATAATAAAATTTGGTTTGATTATTTTAAAAGATTTTATGATTTTCTATTAGCTTTAATTATTTTATTAATAACTTTGCCATTCTGGCTTATCATTGCTATAATCATAAAAATAACCAGTAGAGGATCGGTCTTTTTTATTATGCAACGACTAGGCAAAAATCATAAAATTTTTAAACTAATTAAATTCAGAACAATGCGCGAAGAAAACAATGATTACTCCCCTACTCATATTAATGACCAACGGATAACTAAATTTGGCTCATTTTTAAGAAAAACAAGAATTGATGAGTTACCACAATTATTAAATATTATAAAAGGAGAAATGAGCTTTATTGGACCTCGTCCAGAAAGACCAGAAATAGCAAAAGAACTTGAAAAACATATTCCTTTTTACAACGAAAGACTTTTGATTAAGCCTGGCCTTTCAGGTGCTGATCAAGTTTCCGGCGAATACCATTCGCCATCACAAGAAGATAGTTTTAAAAAATTACAATATGATTTATTTTATATAAAAAACAGATCTATTTATTTAGACTTATCAATAATTTTAAAAACAATAGCCACTGTATTGAGTAGGAAAGGAGTATAATTAATAATAAAAATATGAAAAAAATAAAAAAAGCGCTTATAACTGGTATTACTGGACAAAATGGATCTTAATTTAGCTGAATTTTTATGGAAACAATAATTCGTCCAAAAAAAACATTTTCTTGGAGTGACATAAAAGAACTCTGGCAATATCGCGAGCTTATGTATTTTTTTACTTGGCGTGATTTAAAAGTTAGATATAAACAAACCGCTATTGGTGTTGCATGGGCACTATTTCAACCTTTCACTACAATGATTGTTTTCTCAATCTTTTTTGGTAATTTTGCGAAAATGCCATCTGATGGAATCCCCTACCCTATTTTTGTTTATGTCGGACTATTAATTTGGCAATTTTTTTCTGGAGCTTTAACAGAAACCAGCAACTGTTTAATTACTAATCAAGCGATTATTACTAAAGTATATTTCCCTAGACTAATCCTGCCAATATCAGCAGTACTTACAAAACTAGTAGATTTTTTTATAGCTTCCATAATTTTAGTCGGAATGATGATTTATTATGGCTATGCGCCCAATCTAATCGGATTATTAATTCTCCCATTATTACTATTTATATCTTTTTTAGCCGCTGTTGGCGGAGGGCTTTTCTTAGCTGCTGTTAATGTTAAATATCGCGATGTCCGCTATATCCTGCCATTTTTTATTCAAACATTAATGTTTGTTACTCCAGTAATTTATCCAGCCAGCATTGCTGGAAAATATTCATGGATATTAGCATTAAACCCTATGACAGGCGTCATCAAAGCAGCGCACGCAGCAATGTTTGGCAATACTCCAATCAACTGGCAACTTCTTGGAATTTCATTTATCACTACTTTAATTCTTTTTATAATTGGAGTAATATATTTTAAAAAAACAGAAAGATATTTTGCTGATATAATATAGATAAACATACAAATATGCGAATTATACTAATATACTAATGGATACGAATATAAATACAAAAAATAAAATTATATATCCCGAACTTTCTTATACTATTACGGGAATACTTTTTGCTGTTCATAACGAATTAGGACAATACGCAAGAGAAAAACAATATGGTGATTTAATTGAGAAAAAATTTAACGAAATGAAAATGCTTTACAAACGCGAGGTTTCTATTTCAAACTCAGGAAATATTTTAGATTTTATTGTTGAAAATAAAATAATATTGGAATTAAAAAATACAAGAATGCTCACAAAAGAAAATTACCGCCAAATCCAGAATTATCTCCAGCAGACCCAAATAAAACTCGGTTTACTTGTTAATTTTCGAAACAGATATCTAAAACCCATAAGAATTATTCGTATTGATCCGTATAATTCGTAACATTCGTATATTAGTATGCGTAACTCTATTATTGAAGTAAAAAATTTAGGTAAAAAATATAACATCGCCCATCAACAAGGCGGGTATGTCGCGTTGCGCGATGTTTTGACAAATGTTTTTAAAAATCCTTTTCAGTTTGCTAAACACAAAGCAAAACAGATTGTTGGGCTTGAAACAAAAGAAGAATTTTGGGCGCTGAAAGATGTTAATTTTACTGTTGAAAAAGGCGAAGCTGTCGGCATTATTGGTGCTAATGGAGCAGGCAAATCAACTTTGCTAAAAATTTTAACTGGCATTACTCCTCCAACTACTGGCGAAGTAATAATGCGAGGCAAAGTAGCTTCTTTATTAGAAGTAGGCACTGGATTTCACCCCGAATTAACAGGACGAGAAAATATATTTTTAAACGGAGCAATTTTGGGAATGACAAAAAAAGAAATTAGTGATAGATTTAATGATATAGTAAAATTTTCAGGAGTAGAAAAATTTTTAGACACTCCTGTTAAATATTATTCTTCTGGAATGAGCGTGCGTTTGGCTTTTGCGGTAGCAGCTCATTTGGAACCTGATATTTTAATTATTGATGAAGTTTTAGCTGTCGGCGACGCTGAGTTTCAAAAAAAGTGTTTAGGGAAGATGAATGAGATTACTAACAAAGACGGGAGGACGATTTTGTTTGTCAGCCATAATATGGAAGCAATTCAAAATTTATGCAAAAAATGTATTTTATTACAGAGAGGAAAAATTATAATGATTGGAGAAACTAAAAAAATAATATCTACATACACATCAAAACAATTCATAGATTCTGAAGGTTTTATAGATTTAAGCGATTTTAAATTAAGGAAAAATTCTTCGGAAAATAGTTTATTCAGATTTACACATTGCTCAATCATCAATTCTAATGGAAAAATATCCTCGCAAATTAATTTTAAAGAAAAATTTTCTTTAATTATAGAAGGTTATTTAGAAAATAGCGTTGACAACTTATTAGTTGGCTTTAGTATTAATTCATCATTAGGGTATCCTTTATTTAATTCATTTAATAAAGATTATAATTTACCTAAATCATATAAAAAAGGTAAAATTATATTTAAAATTATATTTAATAATAATTTTTTAGTACCTGGTCAATATATTATTGGGCTAGGATGTAATGGAAAAGAAATTACAGACTGGATTCCTGAAGCATTAAATATTACTATTCAACAATCAATAAATCAAAACGACTTAAATGTAAATTATGGCATTATCTATCCCTGTGAATGGCTATATAAATCATAGTATGTTTAAAAATCTTTAAATTATGGATATTTTCTCTAGATTATATAACTCATTATCAATTAAAGACAACCGAAGCGTGGCAGAAAATTGGCATGAAAATTTTATTATACATTTAGCCAGTCTTCTTCGTCCAAAAATATATTTAGAACTAGGTTTATATAAATGCGAATTATTCAATAAAATGATACCTTTCGCGGAGAAACTAATAGGCGTTGATATTTCGCTCGAATCAGAAAAATATATAAAAAAATTAAGCAAAACAGAATTTATTTGCTCTGACGCTAATACTTATGCACAGTATTTAAAAAAAAATCCCATTAAAGTTGATTTACTTTTTATTGACGCAAATCATTCAAAAGAATCAGTTTTAAATGATTTTCAAAATTATTTCCCTTTTATATCTAATCAAGGAATTATTCTTTTTCACGATACTTATCCTAAAAATAAATTTTATACTCAAAAAGGCTACTGTGGAGATTGTTACAAAGCAATAGAAAAATTATCTAAATATACGGATAAATACGAAATGATGACAATACCAGTTCATCCAGGGCTTACATTATGTCGTAAAAAAATAATCACAACTAAATATTTTTGATAAATTGAAATATTTTTATGATGAATAAAGTCAAACATTTTTTTAAAAAATATTTTAAAAAAAAATTAATAATAAAAAAAGGTAAATTTGGGATTAAGTACTTAATAGTTCCAAATTCTGCATTGGATTATCATATTTTAAAAAATGGGATATATGAAGAATGGATCACGCATAACTTAAATGACTTGATTCCTAAAAATGGCGTTATTTTTGACGTAGGAGCAAATGTAGGATTATTAAGCTTGGTATTTGCAAAGAATCATGTTCCAAATGGTTTTGTATATGCGTTTGAGCCGGATCCAGAAAATTTTATTCAATTTGAAAAAAATATTAAAATCAATAATTTAAATAATATTAAAATATTTCCAATTGCTATTCAAAACAATAATCAGACAATACAAACAAAGTTTAATATAAGAAGAGCGATTGATGGAGATGGCAATGAAAACCGTGGATTATCCAGTTTAATCTCGTTTCCAATCCATAAAATTTCTGAAGAGATAGTTTTAGCATCCACAATTGATAATGAATTTTTTAAAAATCAGATTAAAAGAATTGACTTTCTTAAAATAGATGTAGAGGGATCAGAATATAATGTTTTATTGGGAGGCAAAGAGTCTATAAAAAAACTTCAACCAATTATTCAATATGAATATTCAAATATTTTAGATAAAATGATTAACGCAAATAATGCAAAAAATTGTTTTTATTTTTTAGAAAAATTAGAATATAAACAATTTGCTATTATAAATGAACAACATTTACGAGAGTTAAAAAAAGATAATTCTGAAATGCAAGACGTTAATATAATTTGTTTTCCCAAAAATAAAATAAATTTATTAACTAAAAAATTATTTTATTATGAATAAACAATATTCTATTATTTGTATTTGTCAAATATATAATGAGATAGAAAAAGGTAATTTAAAACGTTTTTTTGAATATACAAAACAAATTGTTGATGCAATTGTAATTTATGATGATGGCAGCACTGACGGTAGTTATGAATATGCGCTTAAACACACAAAATATGTTATTCGTAATTCACAAAATAACTTTGAAGATGAAGGTAATCATAAAAATATAATGCTTGAAAAAGCTCTCAAAATGAATCCCAATTTTATTTTATGGCTTGATGCAGATGAAATTCTAACTATTAATGCAGAAGAACAATTACAAAAAATATGTCAACAATGTATTGATAAAAATATGGACGGGATTAGCTTGCATGAGATAAATTTATGGAGAAGTAAAACTTGGCATAGAATAGATAGTCTGTACAACGAAGGTTGGTTTGTTAGATTATGGCGAGTTACTCCTTATTTAAATTTCGGAAAAACTGAATTAGGATTACATAAAAGACTTTATCCGCACTCTATAAAAAAAATAATAAAAAATTATGAAATAGAAATAATCCATTATGGATTTGCTTCAAAAAAATCTTTAGCTTATAAATATTTAATTTATAAAAAACATGGCCAAAGAGGCTATAATATGCTTGACAGGCTCATAAGTGAAGAAAAATTGGAGTTAAAGCGGATTTCTCAAAATTTTTTTCCTAAAGCCTTATGGGAAGAAAATGAAATTAAACCACAAAAAATGAATTTTTTAAACTCCCTTTCCTATGTTGAAAAATATAAAGAAAAAGTTTTTAGACCTAAATATTCAATTGCTTGTTTAATTTATAAAAGTGTTGATTGGCTTAAATTTGTTTATGAACAAATTTTAAAATATACCAATCTTAATGATAAGGAATTTTACTTTATAGCAAATGATGCTTGCCCTGAAGTAATCAATTATTTACAGAATAACTATATTCCATATTATATTTTTAATAATACCGATAAACAAAAACAAGAATGGTACATTAATAATGTTTATAGAGCATACAATTATGCAGCAAAAGTAGCTAAAGGCGACTTTATTGTTTTTATTAATTCAGATATGGCTTTTAGCCCGAATTGGTTTGAAAATTTAATCTCAAATTATAACGGCTACAATTGCATTGCTTCAAGATTAATAGAATCAGGCAAATTATCAGCTGGTAATTATGGAATAGAAAAAAATTTTGGAAAAAATATCTCGTCCTATAAAGAAGCTGAGTTTCAGCAATATGCCCAATTAATTAGCGAAAAAAGCATAAAAAATAACGGCTTATTTATGCCTCTTCTTATTAAAAAAGAGCATTTTGAAAATGTAGGAGGTTATCCTGAGGGAAACATAAAATTAAATAGCAATATTTTCAATCCTCAAATTGCCGAAAAGGGAGAAACTAATATAATATCTGGCGACAATGTATTAATACAAAAATTAAAAACAATTAATATAAATCATCAAACTTCATTTAATTCAATGGTTTATCACTTCCAATGCGGGGAACGAGATGAAAAAAAAGTTAATAACATTCAAAACCAAAATACAAAAATTGCTATTTGTAATGACTTGACAACAGGCACAATGGGAGAAAAAGTTTTATGGGATTATTTAATTGAAAATCTGCAAGGCGCTTATGGTGTTGATAAAAAAATAGTAAAAGAAGAGAAAAATTTTGAACAAAAAGCAAGGGAATATATCAATAAAAATCATGTTGATACTAAAATAATTATTCAAAATGCTAGTTTTATCAAAACTATTGATAGCAGTCGATATGCAATTATGTTTTTGCAAGACGATTTAAGATCTATGGGAAAAACATCAATTCATCAAGAAGCTAATTTAAAAATAGCTAATAAAATAGTTGTAAATTCAATGCAAACAGCCCTTGCTTATTCTGATTACGATTGCGAAATTATTCCGATTGGAATTGATCATAGTCTATTCAAACCAATGGATAAAAATAAAATAAAAACAAAACATAAATTCGGAGATGAAAAAATTGGTATTTTTGTTGGCAGTTTTACGGAGACCAAAGGGTGGTCAAAAATTAAAGAGTGTATAAACACATATCCTCAAATTACTTGGATATTAATATCTAAACACAAAAATGATTACTATGAAGCAAAAAATGTTAGAGTTTATAATAGAATTACTCAAAAATTATTATCTGAATTGCTAAACTGTGCTGATTTTTTTATAATTGGATCGCCAATAGAGACGCAGTGTTTAGCCGCATTAGAAGCTTGTTTTTGCAATGTCCCATTAGTTATGCCAAATATCGGAATTTTTAAAGAATTTTCGGAAAACGAAAAATCTAAATTAGGAGTTTTTGGAGATAATTTAAAATTAGGAATCGATAAAATATTAAAAAATAAATTTTATCCAAGAGATCTAATTTTAACAAAAGGATTAACCATTCAAGACTCTTTAAAAAAATGGCACAGATTGCTTCAAAATGTTATTTTAGATATTAATATTCAAACTTTAAATAACAAAAAATCTTTTTCAAAAAATAATAATTTATATTGGAAATATAAATTGGAAATTTATATCAGGAAGAAGATTTTAAAAAAAATTATCGGTCGTGAGAATTTAGATATTACAAATTCAACATACACATTAATATATACCCTTTTAAAAAAATTAAAACTTATAAATATTGTTAAAAAAATAAGAAAAATTATACAAAAAATTTTACTTAAAATAACAAAAGATTAAGTTTATATTTTATTTAATATATCAAAAAATCCAATTTTCATGCCCTCAAAAATCAACTTAAGTCTAAAATATTTAAAAATGCAAAATAATCCATTAAAACCAACCGTATTAATAATTACTGAACTTTTCCCTTACGATAGTGATTCTTTTATAGGGGCTTTTGTTGTTAATCAAATTCAAGCATTGAAAAAAAAATATAATTTTATTATAATTGTGCCACGTTTTTTTGGTTTTAGTATAAAAAAACAAATATCAAAACAACAAGATAATGTAAATATATATTATATAAGACAATATTCTTTTTTTTTATTAATCTGTCGCAAATTAGGAATTCTAAAATCATCAACAGTAGCTTATATTAATAAACTATTAATAAGAAAAAAAATATTAAAATTGGCTCAAAAATTACATAAAAAATATAATTTCCTCTTAATCCATGGACATGAAAGTTATATTGGTGATGAAGCTGGATATATCGGACGCCAGTTAGACGTGCCATCAATTATTACAATCCATGGAATTTATGAATATCATAAATTGGGATGGGGGGAGAAAATAATGGGACTTATTATTAAAAATTTAAACAAAGCAGATAAGATTTTAGCTGTATCAAAAATCTCTCTAAATTCATATCAAAAAAATGGCTTATCTATAAAAAATTATGAAATTATACCAAATATTATTAATAAAAAAAAGTTGGACAGCTCCCCGAAAAATGGAAAAATATTATTAAAAATAAAAAAGTTATTTTAACAGTTGGGTTTTTTACAGAAGCAAAAAAAATTGAACAAATAATTTACGCTATTACAAAATTAAAAAAACATCAAGATTCGTTTGTTCTTTTAATTATAGGACGTGGAGAATTAGAACAGTTTTATAAAAAAATTATTAAAGACAATAGACTAAAAAATCAAGTTTACATCGTTGGTGAAGTAGCTCCACATGAAATTATGTCATATTATACAATTTGTGATTTTTTAGTTCATCCTAGTATTATCGATAGTTTTTCTATGGCGTGTTTAGAGGCAATGAGTGCAGGAAAACCTTTTATTTGCACTAAAAATATTGGCATCACAGAGTATATTAAAAATAATAAAGAAGCTTTTATCATATCCCCAGACCATTTAAATCAATTAGTTGAAAAAATAGATATTTTATTGAGTAATTCAAAATTAAGAAAAAAAATGGGAAAAGCTGCTTATCAGACTTCGTTAAAATTTCAAAGCAATAATTTAAAATATAAATTTATTGAAATATATGAAGAATTTATTAAAACTAAATAAAAAATTACTTCTTTTATCACAATGGGCGCCTCCCGCAATTGGAGGGCCTCAATTTTTATATAATTTATTTATTAATATTCAATCTAATGACTATTTTTTTCTAACTGATCAAATAAATACTACAAAAGATACAAAACATACTGGCTCAAAATTGCCTTGCAAATACTTTTTCTTTAATAATGTTTTTTCTTTTACTAAAAAAAATATGGGCTTTAAATTTTTAAAAATATTACTGGCCATAATAAAAGGAAAAAAAATAATTAAAAATAATAAAATTGATATTTTAATGGGAATATCTGATGGTGGATTTTCTTTTCTACTAACATTTATACTTTCCAAATTAACAAGAAAGCCATATATACTCTTTTTATTTGATCTTTATAGGGGAAATAAATTTTTTGGACTAGGAAAAATGTTTTCAATTTTTTTTGAGCCAATTTTATTTAAATCTGCTTCTCAAATAATCGTAACTAACGAAGGAACAAAAAAATATTATATAGAACAATACAAAAATAAAATTTCAATTAAAGTAATCCATAATTCTGCATTTAACACGTCTTATGAACAATACCAAACTAATTACAGCCCATTACCACCATATACTATATTATTTACTGGTCACATATATTGGCCTCAAAAACAAAGTATTAGAAATTTAATTAAAGCAATAGATAAAATAAATGACATTGATGTAAAATTTGCGTTATATGTGCCAAGCCCTCCGAACGATTTTATTGAAGAATTTAAATCGCACAAAAAAATTGAATTTAAAAGCGCTCCTCAAGAAGAAATGCCACAAATTCAAAGCAAGGCTGATATTTTATTTTTACCTTTATCATGGGACACTTCTGCTCCTGATATAATTAAAACGGCAAGCCCAGGAAAGCTGACTGATTATTTAATTACTGGGAGACCAATATTAATTCATGCACCTGATTATGCTTATATTAGCCAATACGCTCATCAATATAATTTTGCTCATGTTGTTGAAGAGGAAAACATTGAATTATTACAAAAAAGCATTAAAAAATTGTTACTTGATATTCAATACTCTAAAACATTAATTAAAAACGCCACAAAACTTTTTTATAAAAATCATAATGTTATTAAAAATGCTGGATTATTGCAAAATATTATAAATCAAGTATAATTACTCTATATGAAAATTCTTACAATAGTAGGCACTAGACCAGAATTGATTAGATTAAGCGAAATTATCAAAAAACTTGATATTTATTTTGATCATATTTTTGTACATACAGGCCAAAATTTTGACATCAACTTAAGAGAGAATTTCTTTAATGACCTAGGCTTAAGATTGCCTAATTACCAATTTAATTTAAAAGAAAAAACAACCGGTTTTAATTTTATAAGCAAAATGCTTATTAATATTGAACATGTATTAATTAAAGAAAAACCTGATCGAGCATTAATTTTAGGAGATACAAATTCAGGGCTTGCCTCTTATATTTGTAAGCAAATGCATATTCCCGTGTTTCATATGGAAGCTGGGAATAGATGTTATGATGATAATGTTCCAGAAGAAGTAAATAGAAGAATTATTGACTCATGCAGTGAATATTTATTAGCTTATACTCAAAGAAGCAGAGAACAATTATTGATAGAAAATTATCCACCAAATAAGATTATTGTTATAGGAAATCCAATCACCGAGGTATTATATAAATATAGCAATAATATTAATAGCGAAAAAATACTTAAAAAATATAAAGTAAAAAATAAAAAATATATTTTAGCTACATTACATCGTACAGAAAATATTACTAATAAAATATCTCTACAAAAAATATGTAACGCGTTAAATAAAATCTCAGAAGAATATATAATTTTATTAAGTGTACACCCTAAATTAGATGTAATGTTAAAAAAATTTAATATAAATTTAGAAAAAAATATTATTAAATGCGATCCTTTCGGCTTTAAAGAATTCATAACATTAATGGAAAATACAAAAATTGTTTTAACTGATAGTGGCACAGTTCCCGAAGAATGCTCGCTTTTACAAATTCCTTCCGTTTTAATAAGGACATCTACGGAAAGGCCTGAACTTTTAGAAAATAATTCAATGATATTAAGCGGAACAGAGAGTCTTGCAATATATAATGCTTTTAAAATGATACTTAATTTAAAAATCGGAAACATACCTCTTGATTATCAAGATAAAGATATTTCTGATAAAATAATAAAAATTTTAGCAAGAAGTCTGTAATAAATTAAAAATATGTTTTACAATTCAACAATTCTCATTACTGGCGGAACAGGCTCATGGGGACAAGAGCTTACAAAACAACTTCTTAAAAAAAACCCTAAAAAAATAATCATTTATTCAAGAAGCGAACTTCATCAAGTAAATATGATGAGAAAATTTAACAACTCTAAATTATTTTTTTTACTTGGAGACATAAGAGATTCAGATCGCCTACTTGAATGCACAAAAGGCGTAGATTATATTTTTCATTTAGCTGCTCTTAAGCATGTACCTATATGCGAAGAACAACCATATGAAGCAATAAAAACAAATATTGTTGGAACTAAAAATGTTATCCAAGTTGCGAAAATTAATAAAGTTAAAAAAGTAATTGATGTTTCTACTGATAAAGCGGTTGATCCATTAAATCTTTATGGAATGACAAAAGCAATAGGAGAGCGTCTTATGATTCAAGCTAATGTTGAATCAAGCGATACAAAATTTGTCTGTATTAGAGGAGGAAATGTCATTGGAACAAACGGCAGTGTAATTCCTTATTTTATAGAACAAATTAAAAATTTTAAAAAAATTAATCTTACCGATAAAAGAATGACAAGATATTTTTTAACATTAGAGTATGCTATTCATCTATTATTTAAAGCGGCTGAAAAAAGTTATGGTGGCGAAACATTTGTAATGAAAATGCCGTCTTGTAAAATTCTTAGCTTAGCCAAAGTTTTAATAAAAGAAATAGCAAGTAATTCTGTCCATATTCAAGAAATCGGTTGTAGACCAGGAGAAAAAATTGATGAAATTTTGGTTTCAAGATATGAATCACCAAACACTTATCAGTATGATGAAAATTATTATGTTATATTACCTCAATTAAAAATAGATGGACTTGAAGACAAATACAAGCATCTGCCAAAAGTAAATTTTCAAGAATATTCTTCTGCAGATAAATTAATGTCTGAGCAAGAAATTAAAGAAATGTTAAAAAAGTCTAAATTTATAAAATAGTTTTTAATTGTTGCTTATGCTAATTAATAAATCTAAAATCTTAATAACAGGATCGTCTGGAAAATTAGGCAAAGCTTGCAAAAAAATAATGCCACAAGCCCAATTTTCAACTAGGAATGAAATAGATTTACAAAATTTAAATAGCATTAAAAAGTATTTTAAAAAAAATAAAGTTGAAACAATTATTCATCTAGCAGCAATAACTAGCATACCTTTTTGTGAAGAAAATAAAAAAAAAGCGTATGATATTAATGTTAACGGAACAAGAAATTTAATAAAAGAAGCTTTAAATGCTGAAGTAAAACATTTTATTTATGTAAGCACAGCATGCGTATTTCCTGGCAATAATGATAATATAATGGAAGACGAAGACAGTATCCCATATCCAAAACATTTTTATGGTCTAACAAAATTATTAGCAGAAGAAATAGTAAAATCTTTTAACTCAGATAAAATGAAAACTACTGTTATAAGAACTAATTTTACTAGCATGCCATGGGAATATCCCAAGGCTTTTACAGACAGATATGGAACTTATTTATTTGCGCAAGGCGTTGCAAAAGGATTAAAAGATGTTGTTATATTTAAACCTAACAATCCTATAATTCATATTTGCGGGAGTAGAAAAATTTCTATGTATGAATATGCAAAAGCAGGAGGCAGCGACGTTTTACCAATAAATTTATCAGAATATAATGGCCCGCCTTTAACTCAAAACATGTGTTTAACAAGTAAATACTGGAAATTATATAAACTAGAAGATAGTGATTATAACGATGAATAATTAATATTTTTATATTTTTTATTTTAAATTAGGCAACGATCCTTTAATCATTCCAACGCCTTTAATAAAATGTCCTGCTAAAAATTGTCTAAGAATCCAACCAATATTAGCCCATACAAACCAGAGATAATTTTTAATATTTTTTTTACAATTATTTTTAAAAATTATTCTTCTATTTATTTCTTCTTTAAATCCACTTACAAATTCTTTTTCCCGTGCAACAAGACTTTGATTATGTATAACTCGTGCATTTGGTTCAAGCAAAAAAAAATATCCTTGATTTTTTGCTCTTAAACAAAAATCAACATCTTCTAAAGCTGTCCGCCCTTCATTGAAAGTAGTAAAGCCAATTTTTTGAGTTAGTTTTTTATTATATGAGCACACTCCTCCATGCACATAATAACTTTTTATTACATTTTTAATAGATTGATCCCACACTTGAAATCCAACATTATTCACATCCCATTTGCATTTTCCAATTAAGCCGAATATATGATTATATATATTTTCTAATTTATTTATTTTTCTTTCATTTTTTATTTTTCCACCTATTCCTATTAAATTTTTATCTGTATTTTGACTCCAAATTTTTATAATTTTTTCAAAAAAATCATATTCTTCTAAAATAACATCGTCATCTAAAATAAAAACAACATTATTGCGAGACAATTCTAACGCTTTATTCCTTGATTCTGATGATCCGCGTCTTTCATATTTATGATTTTTTTTGTAATAGATAAAATTTATTTTTTTATCTTCTATTTTTATTTTTAAATTATTAATAACAATATCAGGCAGATTCCCATCGTCCACAATAATAATTTCAACAGGCTTTACCAATTGCCCAAGAATTGAGTCTAAACATCTATTTAAATCGTCTGGACGATTATATGTTGGTATCACAACGCTAAAATTCATATTAATTTTGATAAGTAGAAATATATTTTTTTATCATTTTATCTAACATAAATTTTTCATCTAAATGTTCAACTATATGCGAAGTTAAAAATTGGGCTTGAAATTTATTAATAAAATCATTAACATTATTAACTTTGAATAATTTCTCTGTTTGACAAACAATTTCACTATTACCGCCCACATCTGTGGCTAAAATTGATATCTGAGCTGCTTGAGCCTCAATTAAAACTAAAGGCAAACCTTCATAAATTGATGGCAAAACAAATAAATCAAAAGCCTTTAGATAGCGATGCGCCTCTGGCAGAGTGCCGACCAAAAAAATGTAGCTAGACAAATTATTACCAATAATTAACCTCTGACAAAGCTCCGCTTCTGGACCTGTCCCGATAATTACTAATTTGGCGTTTGGTTTTATTTCTAAAATAGCGCGAAAATTATTAATTAAAAAAGAATAATTTTTTTGCGCGCTAAGACGACCAATGGAACCGATTAGGTAGGCAACAGATAAATCTTGACTAATTTTTTCCGATAATCTTTTTCTAGCCTCATCTTTCTGGTAGAAATTTAAACGCTCTATATCCAAACCATTATAAATAACCTCGCCTTTATTAGTTAAGCCGATTTTATTAGCTACTTTTAAATTATTCTGGCTGACAAAAACTATTTTATCTATTAACTTCAGTAATAATTTAAATAATAATAAATAAATTTTTTTAATGATTCTTGCTGCTTGATATTGATTATCCAAAAGCGACAGGCCATGAACAGTAAAAACGCTACGAGCTTTATTTTTTGACCAATAGTTGCTAATAGCTCCCAATAAAGCGTTTGAACTATTAAAATGAATAACGTCAAATTGTTGACAATCTAAAAATTTTTTTAATTGCCAAATAAATAATAAATTATTAAAAGGATTATTGGTTCTTTTTAAATAAGGAAACTTTTGATAACTAATTCCGCTAGCAACTAATTTTTTTTCTAAATACTCGCCATCACCAAAACCAACAAAAACTTGATGCCCTTGAGCTTTAAGACCAATAGCCAAATTAATAAGAAAATTTTGCGCTCCGCCTAAATCCCCAGTGGTAATTACAAGAAATATTTTCATATACTTTTATTTTTTCATCGCCCAATTAATTGTATTTTTCAAGCCTTGCTTAAATTTTTCTTTGACTTCCAGCTTAATATTTTTTTGTCTTTTATAAATATAACTCTTTAAGATAATTTTCCGCTTTTACTATTTTAATCAAGTCCAATTGTTTTTCTCTTTTTAAATTTTTTACAATTTGTGTCGCTTATAAACTATCATTCCCTGCAATAGAAAAATATGACTATTATATAGTATAATATTAAAAAGTCAAGACTATTACATATTATACTTTAAAAAATACTTGCGCACTATCATAAATATGCCAATTAATGCAAGCGTAACTACAAAATTGGTATATTTTAATACCACACAATCTTACAAACATAATTTTAACTTTTTTTCATCGCCCAATCAATCGTATTTTTTAAACCTTGCTCAAGCTTTACTCTCGGCTCCCAGTCTAATATTTTTTTCGCCTTTGCACTATCAAGAACGCTCCTTTGCACTTCGCCAATTCTATTTTTTTCTTGTTTATAAATAAATTTTTTACCAGCTATTTTTTTTATAACATTAATAATTTGTAAAATACTAATTTCTTTTCCATTTCCAATATTAAAAACTCCTCGCTGTTTAACTGTAATAGCCTTTAAACAAGCGACTACAACATCAGACACATAGACAAAGTCCCTTGTTTTTGATCCATCACCATAAAGCGTACTAGATTTATTATTAGCAATGTTATATGTAAATAACCCAATAACGCCACATTCTCCCCCGCTGTACTGTCTGGGACCAAAAACATTAGCCAGCCTTAAAACAACATAGTCTAAATTATATAAATCATAACATAACTCCAAGTATCTTTCAGCAGAATATTTATGGATCGCGTAAGGAGAGACGGGTTGAATTAAAGTTTTTTCAGATGCTGGCTTTAAGCAATCGCCATAAAGCGCGCCACCTGTAGAAATAAAAACTACTTTTTTGATTTTATTTAATCCACAATTTTTAAAAATATTATAACTGCCTATTGCATTAACTTTATTGTCAAACTCTGGATTAGCAACAGAAACTCTTACGTCAATCTGCGCTGCCAAGTGAAAAACATAATCAAACTTTTCATTTTTAAAAATTTCGTCAATTGCCAATGAACAAATATCAGCATTATAAAATTTAACCTTAGGATTAATATTCTCTTTTTTTCCAGTTGACAGATTATCAATAACAACGACTTCATTGCCTTGATTAATTAATTTATCAACTAAATTTGAACCAATAAAACCTGCCCCACCAGTAACTAAAATTTTTGACATACGAATTTATTTATTATTATTCAATATTAAAATATTAGGGCTCCGCAACAAGAGACTCTAGTAAAACTAAAACTTCTTGTTTATCATATCTCTTAATATATTTTTTATATTTTTACCAAGTCCAATCACAAATTTTTTATCAGCAATAAAATTTTCGAGATCTAAAATTATGCTATTCTCGTCAACCTTATTTACCAAATCCAATAATTTTTCTTTTAGCTCGTCTTTTGTTTTAATCTCCAAACAATCAAAATTAGGCTCAATATCTTTTTCGAGATACCACATCAAGTCAAAATAATCACGACCTTTTACATTTATTAAAACTTTCCCGTCTTTATTTTTTTTCTCCCATTTTCTATAAAGCAAAGCCCTTATTTTCGTACTCATTAATGTTGGCAAATCAAAAGTTTTAATCAAAATTGATTTATTAAATTTAAACAATGGCTTTATTTGCGTCTGATATTTCTGGCAAAAATCAAAGTCGCTAAAAATTTCTAATTTTAAAATTAATATATCAGATTCCGGCTCAACGCTTAAGCCAAGCTCCTTTAAAATAGGAAACTTTAAATGAATTCTAAATTTCTGAACTGTAAACTCAACTGGCAAATCCGTATTTTTTTTAAAGAAAATTTCTAAATCAACGGCTAGTTTTTCCAAATTAATTTCTTTTTTAGTATCAACAAAATCAAGATCCTCGGAAAGTCTCTGAAGCCCAAAGCAATGCGCGAGACAAGATCCGCCATAAAAAACTAATGGACTGTATTTTTCATTTGAATAAATAAAATCTAAAACCAAAATTTGAAGATACTCTTTTAACAAATTTCTTTTATAAAAAATTGCTTTGTCAAAATTCTCTTCAATAATATTTTTTAAAATTGTTTTTTCTGTTCCCATAAATAATGACGAGATGGTTGCAAAACTATTTTTGTAGCCAACTCAATATATTTTTCATTTTTTCTGAACCTTCAATTTCAATATACTTTTTAAATTCTTTTAAATCCTGATTTTTAAAATTCTCTACATTTAAACGCAATGCCAAAAAAGCGCTTTTATCCGTAATAATGTTTTTTCTTAAATATAAAAAATCAAACAATGCCTTTGCGATAGTCGCCTTGTTTATAAAAAAATCATTTTTTTTAATAATCTTAAATCCAGAGAAAAGATCTTCTTTTATATGCTTATAATTAAATGCACCGAGTGAATTTACAAATTTTCTTGTTCTATTTTTACTTATCAATGTAAATGCTTGAATGTTTTCAGTCAATACACTATGTTCAGATAAAACATATTCCGCGCTTAAATATGCTGGATCATATAAAGTAATCGCGATAAACTCTAAATACGAGTTCATTCTGTTCGCTTTTTCAATTTTATCTAAATATTTTTTTGAAACATAAATCCCCTTTTTTAGCCTTAGTATTTCACCTGCTACAAAAAATCTATGAAGTAATACTCTTATATATTTTTTTTCTATATCAATATTGACAAGATTCTCAACTCTAAAAAAAGGCAAATCAGAAACAATATTTTTTACTGTTTTTGAATATGTTGTTTTATTTTTTCTATTATTCATAAATTTCCTGATAATATACAAATATTGTATATTATCAGGAAATTTATGTCAATTAAACGACTTTAATTAACGGCGAGCCAACAGCAATAATATTATATCCAGCCTCTGCTAATTCTTCATATTTATGCTGAAGTATTCTTCTACCATCCATAATAATCGCACCTTTTGGTAAATTCTTTTTTATTAGCTGAGTTAATTCTCTAAATTGTGGCCAATCAGTAGTTATTATTAAAACATCAACTCCAGAAATCGCTTTAATTTCAGAATCAACTAAATTAATTTTATTACTATCTTTATTACTAACAAAATGTTTTAAATAATTATTTCCAGCTGTAGGATCAAAAGCATTTATTTTTGCAACATTTTTATCAAATAAAAATTCAGTTACCTTTAAAGACGCGGAATTACGAACATCATTAGTGTCTTGCTTAAAAGCCAATCCTAAAATTCCAACTGTTTTGCCTTTCCAATCAAAATTTAATTCTTCTTTAGCTCTAGCTAAAAAACTATCCAACTGTCGTTGATTAGCTGTTAAAATACTATCAATAATATCAGTATTAACACCTTGGCTTTTTAATTGATAAAATAATGAACGAGCATCTTTAATAAAACAACTTCCGCCGGCGAATAAACTATCATAAAGCCCCCACCCACCAATTCGCTTATCAGTTATTAAAACTTTACGAATATTTTCAAAATTTAAACCATCAAATTTTTCACAAACCCGTCCTACCACATCAAAACAATTTGCCAAACGACTAAACAACATATAATTAGCCAACAATTTGCTAGCAGCCGCCTCTAACGGATTAACTTCTATATAATCAGTAGTCGGCGACCCAACAAAACGACTGTAAATATTTCTAAAAATAGCAAAATCTTTTTCATTCCAAGCTCCAACAACAACACGAGATGGATGATCCGAACCTTCAATAGCTTGACCTTCAACTAAAAATTCAGGATTAGAGCCAACTCCAAAATTTTTAACTCCAATGTTCTCCATAATTTTCTGAGTCTGATTTATCATATTAACTGGAACGGTGCTTTTATTAATTAACAAAACATGTTGTGTTTGATTATTATTATTTCTTTTAAGCAAAATCTTGCCTAAAGTTTTTGCGGCTATTTCATAAAAAATTAAATTAGTCTCGCCTGTGTTATCTTTTTCAGGCGTTGGCAAACACATAAAAACTGCTTCAGCTAAATCAATAAATTTTTCTACTTCAGCTAAATCAAAAGTAAATTTAATTCTTGCTTGATTTTTTATAATCAACTCTCCTAAACCTCTTTCCATTAAACTTGATTCTATTTTATCCTTGTCTAAAGACGACAAATTATTGACCAACTCTTGATTAACATCATAAACCAAAACATCGTGCCCACTATCAGCATTAACAACCGCTGAACAAGCGCCAACAAACCCAGCTCCAAAATATAGAATTTTCATATTTTCTTATTAATTTTCTTTTTTTATTAATTTTAATAATTAAACTTTCTACTACTCACCCCTGGATTCCCGCTTTATGACTCCGCAGGCTGTCTAAAAAGCCCTTTAACAATTTAATAAATCAGACAAATTAAGGCTATTTTGCCCTTAGACCATTGCTGGTAGCCTCATTAAAGCAGCTAATTGTAATTTTTTTATATCTTTATTCTCTTTTTTAATCCAATT
>JAURWF010000061.1 GCA_030655095.1 bacterium | reverse complement strand
CCCGTAATCTCTCTTTTGTCATCTCGAACCCCGTAATCTCTCTTTTGTCATCTCGAACCCTGTAATCTCTCTTTTGTCATCTCGAACCCTGTAATCAGGGTGAGAGATCTGTAATACTTGAATACTCGCCAAACTTCTTTTTTTTCTTTCGTATATATTCTACAATTTCTTCTTGAAAAATATTATAGTTTTAAATTTCTTTTTCTATTATGACTCTATTGCCAAATGCTCTTTTGGATAGAAAACTGTTTTTAGGTAGTTATTGATAATATAAACATAAAATTAATATTGTTTTTTATTTTAATTAGATTGTGTTAAAAATGAGCTATTATAGATCTCTCACCCTGATTACAGGGTTCGAGATGACAAAAAAAGTGGGATTCGAGATGACAAAAAAAGTGGGATTCGAGATGACAAAAAAAGCGGGGTTCGAGATGACAAAAAAAGTGGGGTTCGAGATGACAAAAAAAGCGGGGTTCGAGATGACAAAAAAAGCGGGGTTCGAGATGACAAAAAAAGCGGGGTTCGAGATGACAAAAAAAGCGGGGTTCGAGATGACAAAAAAAGTGGGAGGCTGTTAGTAGCTACAATTTTTGCTTTTTAATAAAATTAAAATTGCTTTAAACTAATTAGAATGATAAAGTAAAAATGACTTTATTGATTTTTGGCAGACTTTTGAAGAGATTGCGAAGCCTGTCCTGAGTAAAGCGAAGGATCCGCGTTTGCTATGATTACATAGCTTCTCGCAATGACAATGTTTTTTTTACTTTGACTAATTTTTATAATAATATACAATGGAACTGATAATTATTATCAGTTCAGTCAAACATTATTAAATATGGATAGTTTAATAGCAAAATTATATCAATCTTCTAAAACAATCTTATCAAGTAAAGATTTGGCTTTGATTTGGCAAGAAACTGATGAGGATAGCTTATATGCTAAAACTGCCTATTATGTAAAACAAAAAGTCTTAATTAGATTAACTCGGGGAGTTTTTGCTAAAAATAGAGATTATAATTCAAAGGAATTGGCAACCAGTATTTATATCCCGTCTTATATTAGCTTTGAAACTATTTTAAGGGAGTCTGGTGTTATTTTTCAACACTATGATACAATTTTTGTGGCATCTAAGTGGCCAAAAATTATAACAGTAGATAGATATACAATTGTATTTAGAAAATTAAAAGATGTAATTTTGTATAATTTAGCAGGGATTATTAATAAAGATAATTATAGCGTAGCCACTACAGAAAGAGCATTTTTAGATATGATTTATTTATTTCCAAATTATTACTTTGATAATTTAAAATCAATTAATTGGGAAAAGTGTGATGAGATAGTAAAAATTTATAATAATAAACAATTGATAAAACGATTGAATAATTATAGAAAAAAATATGCTTAATAGAGAAAAACATCAATTAATAATGGGTCAAATTTTGAAAGATATCTATACTGATATTATGATTAGTTCACTTTTAGGATTTAAGGGAGGTACTTGCGCTTATTTTTTTTAACTTATGATTAATAATTTAGAAAAAATTAAAAATGAAAGTGTTAAATTAACTGAAGAAGTGACACAGAAAACTTTGAATTTTATTATTACTGCTTTTGGTTTAGTGGCTGGGTTAGCATGGAATGAAGCAATTCAGACATTAATTAATTCACTTTTTTCTATTAACAAAGACACTATTTTGGCTAAATTTATTTATGCCATTTTAATGACACTGATTTTGGCTTTAATAACTATTTATTTAGCAAAAGCTTTAAATAAAAATAAAAAATAAGCTTAAAAAATATGAATTTAATTAGATTAGAAGAAGTGCTTAAAGCTGAACCATCTTTTAGATTAAAGCAGGCAAAACAGGCTGTTTTTGTTGATTTGCTAGATAATTGGGATAAAGCGACAAATTTTTCAATGCAATTAAGAAGTGAATTAAATGAAAATTGTCCTTTATCTATTGATGCTGAATTTTTTCAATCAATAAAAGAAGATTCTTTAAAAGCTTTAATAACTTTAAGCGATGGATTAAAAATAGAAACAGTCCTTTTGAGGCATAGTGATGGACGCAACACAGTTTGTTTATCTTCTCAGGTAGGTTGTCCAATGGGTTGTTTATTTTGCGCGACAGGTAAAATGGGGTTTAAGAGAAATTTAACTGTTGAGGAAATAATTGAACAAGCTGTTTTATTTGCGCGATTATTAAAAAAAGAAGATAAGCAAATAAATAATTTGGTTTTTATGGGCATGGGAGAGCCATTTTTAAATTATGACAATGTTTTAGGCGCAATTAAATTTTTAAATAATAAAAATAATTTAAATATCGGAGCTAGACATATTTCTATTTCAACTATTGGGATAATTGAGGGTATTAAAAAATTGGCTAATCAGTCATTGCAAATTAATTTAGCAATTTCTTTGCATGCGCCAAGTAATGAATTGCGCGTTAGAATTATTCCAGCTAATAAAAAACGTCCAATTGAAAAAATTATTGATGCTATTAATTATTATCTTGATAAAACAGGTAGGCGAGTGATGATTGAATATATAATGATAAAAGATTTCAATGATTCAGTTGAGCATGCGCGTCAGTTAGCTGAGTTGCTTAAACAAATTGAGCGTCCTTTATATTTTGTTAATTTAATTTCTTTTAATTCAACGGGAGAATTTAAGCAATCAGATTCAGTTAAAATTAAGCAATTTAGAGAAATTTTGATCAGACAAAAAATTGAAACAACATTACGTTATCGTTTTGGCCAAGACATCAAAGCAGCTTGCGGACAATTAGCAGTAAATGAATAAGTTTAAGTCCGCAATGACACAAGGATATTATTTTATATAGTCTTTTGTTCAAAATGAGGTGGACTGATACATTTTTTTGACTTTTAAATAAAAATACTTTATTATATAAAACATAAAGGGTTTATTGGGAATACTTTTTTGTATATTTAATTTTAATTTTAAAAAAATATGTCAGATTTTATAATTTTAATAGTAATTATAATGGCTATTCTTATATTAGCTAATAAAAATAAATTTCAAAATTTTATGTCACAACAAAACAATGGAGCAATAGAAATAAATCCTAAATTATCTAAAAAGTTTTTAGGTGGAATTATTATTGGAATTATTGTTCTTGTTTTAATTTTTAATTCTTTTGTAATGGTTTCGGGCGGACATGTTGCTGTTATTTATGATATTGGTATGGGAATTTTAAAGAAAAATTTACCACCTGGACTACATTTAAAAATTCCTTTTTGGCAAACAGCAAAAGAATTTAACACTAGAACACAAGCTTTTACTATGAGTAGTAGCGAAGAAAATGTGGCATCTGGAGAGAAAGATAATAGTATGGAAGCACCTACATCAGATGGACAACAAGTAACAATTGATGTAACAGTCTTATTTCACCTTGATCCTAATAATGTTAATAATATTTGGCAAAATATAGGAGAGGATTATGTTCAAAAAATTGTTAAACCAATTTCTCGTAGTCAAATTAGAATGGCAATTTCTCAATATACAGCCATAGATATTTATTCAGAAAAAAGAGCGGAAGCTGTTAAAAAAATGACTGAAGAAATTAAACCAATGTTTGCTGAAAAAGGAATTATCTTAGAAGAGATTCTTTTAAGAAAAGTGGCTTTTGCCCCTGAATATGCTAAATCCATTGAAGAAAAACAAATTGCCGAACAAACAATTAAAAAGGCTAAATATGATTTAGAAAGAATTGAAGTAGAAAAAAAGCAAAAAATTATCATAGCTCAAGGAGAAGCAGAATCAATTAGGTTAAAAGGAGAAATGTTGCGAGCTAATCCACAAACAATTCAGTATGAGTTTGTTCAAAAAATGGCTGAAAATGTAAAATGGGGATTTTTGCCAGCAAATTCTCTCCCAATGATTGATTTAAAAAGTTTATCAGAAGAAGTGAAAACTAAATTTTAAATTTGACATTATTTTTTTGTTATATTAATATGTTTAATGTAGTAAAGGCTAGTTGTTTTATGACAAACTGGCCTTTCTGTTTAATTATTGTTTGTATTTAATTTATTAAAAATATTTTTATGTCTTCAGAAATAGTAAGTGCTATTAAACAAATTTGTGATGAAAAAGGCTTGAGCTATGAATCAGTTGTAGAAACGATTGAATCAGCCTTGGCTGCTGCTTATCGTAAAGATTTTGGCGAGAAAAATCAAAACATCAAAGTTGTTTTTGATTCAGAAACTGGTAAATCTGTTGTTTATGATGTTAAAACTGTTGTTGAGGATTTGCCTGAAGAGATTATTGAAGAGACTGTTGATTCAGCTAAAACAGAGCAGATTGCTGAGGATTCAAACAGGAGATTAGATGAAGAAGCTGAAGAAAGAAAATTTAATCCTAAAACACAAATTCAATTAAGTGAAGCAAAATTATTAAAAAAATCAGCTAAAATTGATGATGAAATTAAGACTGAGTTAGAAGTGCATGAGAGTTATGGTAGAATGGCCGCCCAAACAGCTAAACAGGTTATTATTCAGAAATTGAGAGAAGCTGAGCGCGAAATGATTTTTAGTGATTTTAAAAATAAAGAGCATGAAGTTATTGCAGGAGTTGTGCAAAGAGTAGAGGGAAGAGTAGTTTTGGTTGATTTAGACAGAGCTGTCGGTGTTTTGCCACCAGAAGAGCAAATTTATGGAGAAAGATATAATCAAGGCGATAGAATAAAAGTTTATGTTAAGGCAGTTAATTTAACTGCTAGAGGTTCTGAGATAATTTTATCAAGAACTTCCGAAGAAATTTTAAAAAAAGTTTTTTATTTGGAAATTCCTGAAATTTCTAATAATTTGATTGAAATTAAAGCAGTGGCAAGGGAGGCTGGTAGTCGTTCCAAGGTGGCTGTTTTGGCGATTGGTGAAAATATTGATCCAATTGGTTCTTGTGTTGGACAAAGAGGAGCCAGAATTCAGGTTGTTATTAAGGAATTGGGTGGAGAAAAAATTGATATTATAGAATATGACGAAGAGCCTATTAAGTTTATTGCTAATGCATTGGCTCCTGCTAAAGTTTTATCAATTGAGATTGATGAAAAAGAAAAACGAGCTATAGTAACGGTAGCTGACGATCAGTTGTCTTTGGCGATTGGTAGAAATGGTCAAAATGTTAGACTGGCTGCTCGTTTAACTGGTTGGAAATTAGATCTTATTGGTGAAAAAAGTGGTAAAGTAGAAATTGCAGCAACTGATCCAATAATCGAAGTTGCTGAAATCAAAGAAGAAGTTATTAAAGATGAAGAAATAAAAGATGTTAAAGTAGAAGAAAAAATAGCTGAAAAGAAAACAAAAAAAGCAAAAAAGTAAAAAAAAATTATAAATTAATTTAAATATAAAATTATCAAATCTATGTCATTAATTATGTGGTTTATTCTTGGTAGTGCGGTTTTGGCCATTGTTTATGGTGTTATTTTAATTAAACTTATATTGCGCTTGTCAGCAGGCAATGAAAAAATGCAGGCAATTGCTCGTGCTATTCAAGATGGCGCACAAGCTTTTTTAAATCGTCAATATAAAACAATAGCTGTAGTTGCTGTAGTTTTATTTATTATTATTGGCGTAGTGCCAGGATTAGGCTGGACAATGGCAGGAGCTTTTATTTTGGGTGCTTTTTTATCAGCTTTAACTGGCTATATTGGAATGCATGTTTCTGTAAGGGCTAATGTTCGAACAGCAGAAGCAGCTAGGACTGGCATAAAAGAAGCTTTATCAGTGGCTGTGCGTGGAGGAAGTGTTACGGGAATGTTGGTAGTTGGATTAGCTCTTTTGGGCACGGCTGGTTTTTATTTTTTAACAAAAGATATTCATGCTTTAATTGGTTTAGGTTTTGGTGGCTCTTTAATTTCTATTTTCGCTCGTTTAGGTGGCGGTATTTTTACTAAAGCTGCCGATGTTGGTGCTGATTTAGTCGGTAAAATTGAAGCAGGCATTCCTGAAGACGATCCACGTAATCCAGCAGTTATCGCTGACAATGTTGGTGATAATGTTGGTGATTGTGCAGGTATGGCAGCTGATTTATTTGAAACTTATGTAGTTACTTCTATTGCAACAATGATGCTTGGTTCATTACTTTTTGTTGGTTTTGGCAACGCTGTTTTATACCCATTGGTTATTGGTGCTGTTTCAATCATTACTTCAATTATAGGCACATTTTTTATTAAATTAGAAAAATCAGAGAATATTATGGGAGCGCTTTATAAGGGTATGATTTCTGCTGGTTTGTTGGCTGCTATTGCTTTTTATCCTTTGACAAATTGGTTGATGGCAGATAATGGGCAATATAGTACATTTAATCTTTATTTAGCTTCATTGGTAGGATTATTATTAACAATGGCTATGGTTGCTATTACAGAATATTATACTTCAACACAATATCAGCCTGTTAAAGATATTGCAGAAGCTTCTAAAACTGGTCATGGCACAAATGTTATTGCTGGTTTAGCAGTTTCTATGAAATCAACAGCGCTACCAGTTATCGCTATTGTTATTGCTATTTTAGTAGCTTTTAATTTAGCAGGACTTTATGGTATTGCAATAGCTGCGATGGCAATGTTATCAATGGCTGGTATTATTGTTGCCATTGATTCTTATGGACCAATTACTGATAACGCCGGAGGAATAGCAGAAATGGCAGAAATGGGCGATTCAGTTAGAGCTATTACTGATCCTTTGGATGCTGTTGGTAATACAACCAAAGCAGTAACAAAGGGTTATGCTATTGGTTCGGCTGCCTTGGCTTCTTTGGTGTTGTTCGCTGATTTTACTCATAGCTTACCAGATACTTTTCAATTTTTAATTAATGATCCTTTGGTTTTGGCAGGATTATTTATCGGTGGACTTTTGCCTTATTATTTTGCAGCTTTATCTATGCAATCTGTTGGACGCGCAGCTGGTTCAGTTGTTGAAGATGTACGTAATCAATTTAAAGAAAAGCCTGGTATTATGGAAGGTACTGACAAACCAGATTATAAACGTACAGTTGATATTGTTACAAAAGCTGCTCTTAAAGAAATGATTGTACCAGCTTTAATTCCAGTAGTTATTCCAATTATTATTGGTTTTACTTTAGGAATTCATGCTTTAGGTGGTTTGCTTTTAGGAGCAATTATTACAGGTATTTTTGTAGCAATTTCCATGACATCAGGTGGTGGCGCGTGGGATAATGCTAAAAAATATATTGAATCAGGTAATTTTGGTGGCAAAGGTTCAGATGCCTACAAAGCAGCTGTTACAGGCGATACTGTTGGCGATCCTTATAAAGACACTGCAGGTCCAGCGATTAATCCTATGATTAAAATCTTAAACATAGTCGCTTTAATGATTGTGGCGTTGTTGTTGTAATTTGAAACAAAAAAGTGCATAATAAAAATATTAACGAATTAAATTAATAGCAAAAAAATGCGCTTAGAACATTACTCTTCGGAAAAACTTAAAAAAGAAGTTTTAGAAATTATTTCTAAATATTTAGATATTTCGCAATATAAAGTTTTTCTTTTTGGTTCAAGGGTAAATGATATAGGAAATGAACATTCTGATGTTGATATTGGTATTTTAGGTCCAGAATCAATAAATCTTTCTATTATAGCAAAAATTAGAGATGAAATTGAAGACATAAAAACTCTTTATATAATTGATGTAATTGATTTTAAAAAAACATCTAAATCATTTCAGGAAACGGCGCTAAAAAAGATAGAAATATTGACAAAATAATAAAAATATGGCAGAAATAAACGAAAATAAAAAATTTCAAAAATCTTTTAATCAATTTCAAGAAGCTTTAAAAAGATTATCAGAAGTTCTCAAACAAGAAGAGAATGAATATATTAGAGATTCTGCTATTAAACGTTTTGAATTAGCTTTTGAATTATCATGGAAAACAATTAAAGCATTTTTAGAAACTCAGCCAATTTTTTGTCAATCTCCTAAAAAATGTTTTCAAGAAGCATTTCGTCAAGGATTGATTGGTTATGAGCAGGAGTGGTTGAATATGTGCGATTCTCGCAATGAAGCCACTCATATTTATAATCAAGAAATGGCAGAAGATATTTATTCTCAACTCCCAAATTTTTTAAAAGTATTTAATCAATTAGCAGAAAGTTTGAAAAAAGAAATTGAAAATTTATAAAATATATTAGAAGCAGAAGCAAATTTAATGACTGAATTATATTTTTTAGATTCTAAATTTAAGATTCCTGTTGATATAGTTGCTTATAGACCAAAAAATTTTCAAATAACTTCGCTGTTGGTTTATGAGATTATGGAATATGGGAAAGAGATTAAATTAAAATAATTTCAATTTTGATTTATATGGCTCAATCACAATTTTTAACAGATAGTGAAGAAGCTAAACAATTTATTAAGCAAAATAAAAAGTTATTGTTTGAGAAATTTGCTAATAAAAATATTTATCAATCAAGTAAATGTCCGATTTCAATTTTTATGGCTGGCTCTCCTGGCGCTGGCAAGACTGAATATTCAAAACGATTTATAGAGAGATTTACAGGAGATATTGTTAGAATTGATGCTGATGATATTAGAGAGATTATACCGCAATACAATGGATATAATTCTGATATTGTTCAAGGAGGAGCTTCTATTGGCGTTGATATACTCTATAATTATGCTTTAAAGCAAAAATATAGTTTGCTTTTAGATGGCACATTTGCTAAATTTAATATTGTTTACCGTAATATTAAAAGATCACTTGATAAAGGCAGGGAAGTAATAATTTATTATATTTATCAGGAGCCATTAATAGCGTGGGAGTTTACTAAAAAGCGAGAAAAGTTAGAAGGCAGAACAGTGCCAAAAAAGATATTTATTGAATCATTTCTTAACGCCAGAGAAAATGCAGTAAAAATAAAGTCAATTTTTAAAGATAAAATTAATGTTTATTTAATTATTAAAAATTATAGCAATAATATAAAAGAATCATATTTTGATGTTTATATTGATAGCTATATTAAGGCTCAATATTCTAAAAAAGATTTAGAAAAAATGTTAAATTAATATGCAAAACAACAAAAAACAAAAATTAAATTTAAATATATTTTTTAGACTTCCAATTAAGAAACAAGAAAAAATAATGGCTGAAGTTGCTGGTGAAGCCAATAAAGATCAGCTAGCGTTAGTTAAAAGGTATGAGAAACAGTTTGGCAAAACAGAAGAAGCTGGGAGTCTTTAATTTTTAAATATTTTTTATTAACTAAAATTTTAAATTAGTCCATAAAGTCAAAAGTCCATAAAGTTCGTAAAGTCATTTAACTCAATAGACTTTATAAACTTTTGACTTTATAGACTTTACGAACTTTTGACTAAACTCTATGTTTAAATTCAAAAAAACTTATTTATTCATCGTCGCGGTTTTAATTTGTGGGGTCGGGGTTTTAAGTGTTTTTGTTTTTGGAAATATTTCAGAAGTAAAAGCTCAAGAAACTCCTTCTATTAAAATTATCTCACCAAATGGAGGAGAAAAATTGGAAATTGGAAAAAATTATGATATCACGTGGGAAGCTACAGGAGTTGAAAAGGTAGATATTTATTTAATAGATGGGGAAAGTATGCCAAAAGCGTGTGTTTGTGCTTTTAGTATGCCTTGTGTTTGTGATAACTGGAAACAAATTGCTTCTGGAATACCCGCTTCTTTTGGTAAACACTCTTTCTCTTTTTTAGAAATAGATTTTGATGATTATTCTGGAATAGCAGGGGATAATTATAAAATTGCGATTATAGAAACATCGGGGCCATATAAGTTCAATTGGACTGAAGATAGTAGCGATAATTATTTTAGTATTGATTTTTCAGATAAAGTTAAAATACAAGTAAGAGACGTAAAACGAGTGGTTGATATTAAACAAATGCAAGTGGCGTTAGAGCTTGATTATAATGATAATAATAAATATTTTATAAATAAAAGCGGAATACCAACAACTCTTACTTCTATTGGTAAAATAATGAAATTAGCACCAGAAGCACGAATGCCAAATGATGGAATTTGTACTGTTGCCAATAATTCATATCTTTATGTTTCAACGAATGAAGCAGGGACAGTTTTATGCAAAACAGATAAATGTGAAAATTATATGTTGCAGTTTTGTATTGGATCAACTGCTGGTACATTAAGCGCAGGATTGCATTGCGCAACTAATAGTGGTATTTCAAATACAGCATGTCCTGCTCCTTTTGTACAACCATCTAATTCTAATATTTCTCCAGCGATTTCTGGAGTTAGTGGACCGATAACTCTTAAAACTAATGAAACTGGAACTTGGACAATTAAAGCAAATGATCCTGGAAATGGACAATTAACTTATTCAGTAATTTGGGGCGATGAAGCAATGTTTATTGGAGACACACAATTAACTCCAAAAACTTTTGTTCAAATTACAACTTTTACTCATTCTTATAATAAAGCTGGTAATTATACTCCAACTTTTACTATTACTAATAATCAAGGTTTTTCTGCTAAAACAAGCGTTAGTGTTAAGGTGGGGGATATTTCAGACGAAGAACCTCGTGACGCCAGAAGGCTTTCTGATATAAAACAAATACAAACAGCTTTAGAGCTTTATTATAATGAAGTTAGCTCTTATCCAGAAAAAATAGAATCTGGACAAAGTCTTAAAACTGTAGATAATAATATTATATTTATGAAAGTTATTCCTGTTAATCCAACACCAGGTGGAACTCCATATAAATATACTCGTTTAGATAAAAATGACTATGTATTAGAATTTTCCCTGGAAGTAGGACTGGAAATAGGATTTGAATATTTTAAAGCAGGTACTTATATAGCTAGTCCAAAAGGTATTAATAAAAATGAAAAAATTTGTCCTATTTTTTATGAGCCAGTTTGTGGGATAAATGGTAAGATGTATAAAAATAAATGTATTGCCGAAGAAGCTGGAACGATGATAGATAATAGCCAACAATGCATGCAACAAGGGTGTGCTGGAAATGGTGAATATACAGGAGGAATAGTAATGGATTTAAAAAGTTTTGAAATTAGGGATTATAAAAAATGTTGTCGTGGATTAATTCCGTACTCCGACATGAATGATGGGATAAGAGGAGTATGTCAAGATTCAAATATTACAGCAATCAACGCCAACGCCAACCGTCTTCATAATAATCAATTTGAAACAATTTTATCAGAACTAAAACAACTCCGTGATAAAATAAAAGAACAAGCGACAGAATTAAAATATCTAAGAAATTTAACAGCAGGAGTAAAAGAATTAACTCAGTCAGCAAAAGATGCTATAAATAATTTTATTACTTATGGCGTTGACAGCAATACACAGAAATTAGGAGCAGGCGAAAGAGCGGCTGTTATTAATTCATACAAATTCGCATTTGATAAACTGCCAGAGACAGAAGCAGAATTAACAGATGTTATTAAAATAGCTAATGGCAGATTTCCAGGTATTACCAATGACAAAGCGGAAAAAAGGGCAAAAGATCAATTTGTTAAAATATACAAAAGAATTCCTGATTTAAATGATAATAAAGATAATGCAGCTATTAAAGTAATGGCTTATGGATTAAGACAAAAAGCTGAAAATAGAAATTTAAACAGCGAGAAAACTGGCATTAAAACTTTCAAATCAATCTATAATTATACTCCAAAAACAACAGAAGACTGGAACGCTATGCAAGCAATAACTTATTCAGGCTCAGCCAGAGAAAAAGATTCTGACAATGATTTATTATCAGACAAAATGGAATTACAATACGGAACTAATCCAAA
>JAURWF010000059.1 GCA_030655095.1 bacterium | reverse complement strand
CCATTGGCCACGATATTGATTGCCTTCGCCAAGAACTTCGTGAAAAGTAATATGCGCAATGCGCGCGCCAAAAGATATTTTAACATCGCCTTTTCCTAAATTGCATAAACCAAAAGTCAATTCGCCAGAATATCCTGGCTGAACTATTCCATTAAATAATCCTAATCCTGAACGAAATAGGGTGGTGCGTGGAAAAATTATTCCAGATAAGTCAGTTGGTAAATTAACTTTTTCAATAGTTTTAATTAAATAATATTTATTTGGCTTAAAAATAAAAAAATTTTCTGTTTCTAATTTAGCGGAATTATAACTGTCTAATAATTTTATTTTTGGTGTATCCCGTTCTTCCACGCCTAAAAATCCATCGCCTTCAAGCTCATAAACTTCGCCCAAACGCAAATCAAAGCCAGCACCTTCTGGATTATTTATTTCCCTGTCGCAAAGATTTTCCACTAATTTCATCTCTTTGACTAATTGATGTAATTTTTCTATTCCTAAAATCATGTTTTTTTAAGTATTTATTTATTATTAACAAGACAATAAATTTTGCCATTGTATTTGCGAATTTTTATATTGCGTTTGTCGGCTAACTCATGCGCTTCGTTTTCTTTTTCAGTTTCTTTGCCACCTGATTTTATTCGTTTATATTCTGTGTAATAGATAATTTCTTTGATTCCAGCGTTATTTAAAGATTTCATGCAATCGTAGCATGGAAATGTGGCAGAATATAGAGTCGCTCCGCGTAAACGTGAAGGATCTTGACAATTAATAATACCATTCATCTCCGCATGCGCGCCACGACATCGTTCTAATTTTTTTGTAATTGGATCTCCGTCAACTTTAGCGCAACCAACATCAATACAATGATAATCGCCTTCAGTTGGGCCATTATACCCGACAGAAACAATTCTTTTGTTTTTATCAACATAAATCGCCCCAGCTTTTACATAACGGCAAGAAGTGCGTTCGGCAGTTAAAATTGCCATATTCATAAAAAGTTCATCCCAAGATAATCTGGTAATTTTTGGATTTTTTATATTGGCTTGGTTGCTTTTAATATCGCAATTAGAATTAGACATAACTTTTTGTTAATTAAAAGTAAATTAATGTTATTTTATGATATCAAACTAAATAAAAATGAGCAAATTAATAAAAAATACTTCACAAATTATAAATGTGAAGTATTTTTTATGTAAGTTTTTTTGAGCTATTTAGGCTTTTTGTTCTCTGCTGATAAATTTTTTAATATCTTCAACGGTGCTTACCATTTGAGCAGGGAAAATAATTGTTGAATTTTTTTCAATACTAATTTCTGCCAATGTTTGTAGATTTCTTAATTGTAAAGCGATTGGGTGCGCAGAAATAACATCGGCTGCTTGACCTAATTTTTCTGAAGCTAATAATTCGCCCTCAGCAGCGATAACTTTGGCGCGTTTTTCTCTTTCAGCTTCAGCTTGTTTAGCCATAGCACGTTGCATTTTTTCTGGCAATTCAATATCTTTTATTTCCACTAATTCAACTACTACGCCCCAAGGTTCAGTGTGAGCATCTAAAACAGTTCTAATCTCTTTATTGATTGTATCTCGTTCGGATAAGATTTCGTCAAGTTGAAAACGACCGGTGATATTTCTAATAGTTGTTTGCGCTATTTGATCAATAGCTTGTCTAATATTTGCAATTGCCACAATGCTTTTTGTAGCGTCAACAATTTTAAAATAAGCTACTGCTGAAATATCTACTGAAACATTGTCTTTGGTAATAATTTTTTGTGGCGGAATAGGCATTGTTATAATACGTAAATCAACTTTTTCCATCCATTGAAGATAGGGGATAATCCAATTTAAGCCAGGATTTTTAACTGAAACAATTTTACCTAAGAAAAAGATTACGCCTTTCTCATATTGTTGCACTACTTTGAAGCCAGGAATAATAATAAAAACAAGAACAAGTAATAACAAAATGCCAAGTGATTCCATAGATTTAAAATTAAATAAATTAAATAAATTAAGAATTAATTATAATTGAATTTTTATTCCAGGACCCATTGATGAACTTACAGAAATATTTTTTATGTAAGTTCCTTTTGAGCTGGTTGGTTTTGATTTTTTGATTGCTAGAAGTAATGTTTGAAAATTTTCTACTAATTGTTGTTTTTCAAAAGAAACTTTACCAATAGCTACATGAACATTACTTGTGTCATCATTTTTGAAGCTTACTTTACCTTTTTTTAATTCACTAATTGTTTTAGCTGGATTTGTAGTAACAGTATCATTCTTAGGTGAAGGCATTAATCCGCGAGTGCCTAAAATTTTCGCAATTTGCGCTAAATTTCTCATTATTGATGGTTCGGCAATGGCTACTTGAAAATCGGTTTTTTCTGTTTTTTTAATTTCCGCAATTAATTCGTCTCCGCCAACATAATCAGCGCCAGCTTCTTTAGCTTCTTTTTCGTGTTCTGGAGTAACAAAAGCGGCGATTTTGATTGTTTTACCAGTACCATGAGGTAAAGTAACAGTTGCTCTAATTTGTTGTTCTCCTTTTTTATTATCAATCCCTAATCTAAAATGAACTTCTACAGAAGAATCAAATTTGGTTTTGGCTAATTTTTTAGTTAATTCAATAGCCTCTTCAATTTGATAAGTTTTTGTTTTGTCAAAATCAACAGTTTGTTTTTTCATAAATTTTCGTGGTGCAAGCGAATTAGTTTTAATTAATTTCTCCCACAAGTTAATAATTAATTTTTAATTTCTATTCCCATTTGCTTAGCAGTACCCGCAATTATTTTCATTGCAGCCTCTATGTCGTTAGCATTTAAGTCTGGCATTTTTATTTCAGCGATTTCTCTTAATTGCTCTTTAGTAAGTGATCCAACTTTTACTGTTAATGGTTTGCTAGATCCTTTTGCTACTTTAGCGAATTTTTTAATTAATTCTGAAGCAGGAGGATTTTTAGTTATAAAAGTATAGGTTTTGTCAACGTAAACAGTAATTTCTACAGGGATAATGTCTCCCATTTTATTGCTGGTTAGAGCATTAAATTTATCGCAGAATTCTTTAATGTTTAGACCATGTTGACCTAATGCTGGTCCAACTGGAGGTGCAGGAGTTGCTTGTCCAGCTGGTATTTGTAATTTGATTTTAGTAGCTATTTTTTTTGCCATAAATTTTATTTAGTGCGAATCACAATTTTATTATAAATTAACAAATAATTAAGAAGCTTTTTATTTGTTGTTAAATTTGTTGATTCGTTGGATTATGTTTTTTTAATTTGTAAAAAGTCTAATTCTACTGAAGTTTCACGACCAAACATTGAAACAGCAATTTTTATTTTACCCTTTGCTTCATCTATGTTAGTGACTTTACCTTCAAGATTTTTGAATGGTCCATCAACAATTTTAACAATGGCTCCAACTGAAACATCAATTTTAAACTTCGGCTCTTCTACTCCCATTCGTTTTTGTAAGTCGCTAATTTCTTTTTCGTCAACAGGAGTTGGCGTAGTGCCTGCGCCAATAAAGCCTGTAACATTTGGGGTATTTCTAACAACATACCATGAGTCGTCAGTAACAATCATTTCTACTAATACATATCCTGGAAAGATTTTTTCTTCAGTAATTTTTCGTTTGCCGTTTTTAATTTTAATTTTCTTTTCTGTTGGAATAAGGATATTAAAAATTTTATCATCCATATCCATTGATTCAATTCTTTGTTTTAAATTTTGTGTGACATTTTCTTCATAACCAGAGTAAGTATGAAGAACATACCAACGTCGTCCTTGACTTAATGTTTGTATTGACATAAAAAAAAGTCTATAAAGTCAAAAGTCTATAAAGTTTATAAAGTAAAATGACTTTATAAACTTTTGACTTTCAACTATCTATTAATGATAAATTTTATTCCTTGATTAAAACCAAGGTCTAAAGTGCTTAAAAAAATAGCTACACCTACACTGATACAGATAACTAACACAGTATAATTATAAGTTTCTTTTTTGGTTGGCCAAGTAACTTTTTTCATTTCTTCAATAGAAGATTGAATGTATTTAATAATTTTATTCATATTTGCTGTATTAAAAAACACCCTGTCTGGGCGCTTTGCAATTAATGATTATTAACAATTGTAATAATATACAGTTAAAAAACTTTTGTCAATAGTTTAAAATATGTTATAGTGATTGTTAATTATGATTAACAATAATTTAAGTTTTTATAGTGTTAAAATTTTAGCGGAGATAATTCGTGATATTTTGTATTTTCCTGTTTGGTGGTATAGTCGCGGATTAAATAATGTCTTCAAATTTTTGTGGAAATTTTTGGTTAATAAACAAAAATCTTTAGGTTTATTAATTTGGATTAAAAATATTTTTATACCAATGTATGGTCAGTATGATTGGCAAGGAATGCTGATTAGTTTTTTTGTTAGATTAGTTCAAATTATTATACGAAGTTTTGTAATGTTATTTTGGTTAGTTTTAGTAGTTTTGGTTATTTGCACTTGGCTAGCATTGCCATTGTTGGTGATTTATGAAATTAATTTTCAATTATTTTAATTAAATGGCAGAAAAAAATGATTTACAATTTACTAGTTGTCCTGTTTGTGTAGGTAATGGTGTTAATGATAAAGGACTAAAGTGTTCTAATTGCGCTGGGCTAGGACTGGGTGTTTTTTATTTTGGAAAATTTTATTATTGGGGGTTGATATTTGGGCGAGCAATGATTAAATTAAGGCATTTAAAAAAGAATTTGCATTTAATTTTAAATTTAGTGGTATTTATTTTAGGTATCTTAGGTTTGATTGCTTTGGGCTGGTGGATTTGGTTAATTAGTAATCATTCAAACGATTTAACTTCTTTTGCTTTTTGGCAAATTAAACATTGGTTGATTTTAGCATTTTGGATTAGTGTTATTGCTGATATGTTTATTATTTATAGGATTAGCGAAGAAGAAGTAATTAAGCAAAAAATTGATAAGCCTAAATATAATGAAAAAAATGATGTAAGTGAAATGCCTAATAATTGGCGTCAATTAAGTAAAGCTAAAGCAAAATATAAAATTGAAGTTTCTTTTGGTTTTAATTATGAAGCTATTAAAGTTCTTGAGGACGCCTATATTTTAGCTGACACAGCAAAAAATGGTCAAGTATGCGCAAAGCATTTATTTTTTAGTTTGCTTAAAAATAATAATGTTTTGGCTATTTTTTCTCGCTTAAATTTAAATTTATCAGAATTAATAGCTAAAGTTGAAAATCAATTAGTTTTGTTGCCGTCTAATCAAGGCAAGACTTTTTTAAGTAATGAGCTAAAAGAAATTTTAATTTCAGCTTATTTAACAGCAAGAGATTCGGGGCAGAAAAAAGTTAAGCCAGCTTATTTAATTTTACCAATTTTAGCTAAAGATAAAATTTTATCAGAAGTTCTTTATGAATTAGAAGTTGATTCTGACAAAATAAATAATGTTATTCAATGGTTTGCTGTAAGTGAAAAAATGGTTGATAATTACCATCTTTATCGCGCTAAAGCTCATTTAAAACCGTCTGGAAATATGGATAGGGCTTATACAGCAATTGCTACGCCGGTTTTAAATCATTTTGCTTTTGACCTTACTTTAACAGCTAAATGGGGTCGTTTGGCATTATGCGTTGGTAGAAAAAAAGAAATTGAGGCAATTTGGCAAAATTTGGAAAGCAATCAGTTCGGTATTATTTTAGTAGGGGAAGTTGGTGTTGGTAAAAATACCATCATTGGTCAAATAGCGCATCTAATGGTTGAAGAAAATGTGCCTAAAATTCTTAAAGATAAAAGATTAATGGAACTAGATTTGCCTCGTTTGTTAAGTGGTGCTTCGCCCGAAAAAGCAGAAGAAAGACTTTTGGTTATTCTTGATGAGGTATCTCGTGCTGGTAATATTATTTTATATATTAATAATATTGAAAATTTAATGGGTATTACAGCAGGAGAAGAACAAAGCTTAGATTTGTCAGAAGTTTTAGCTAATGCAATAGAAAGAAAAAATTTAATTTGTTTAACAACTTCTACTAATGAAAATTATGCTAAATATTTAGAAAATAAGCCGTTGGGAAATGTTTTAGCTAAAATTATTATTAGTGAACCAGAAATAAATCAAGCTATTCAGATTGTTGAAAGTAAAATTAATTTTTTTGAAGCCAAACATAAAGTTTATTTTTCTTATAATTCAATCGCTAAGGCAGTGGATTTGACTGATAAATATATTCACGATAAATATTTGCCAGCAAAAGCTATTGAAATTTTAGAATCGATCGCAGTTGGAGTCGCAAAAACAAAAGGAATTAATAGTTTGGTTACTGAAAATGATGTAGCTAAAGTGGTAAGTGAAATAACCAAAATTCCTGTTGCTAAAATTACTGAATCAGAGAGTGAGGCATTATTAAATTTGGAAGAAAAAATTCATCAACGGATGGTTGATCAAGTAGAAGCTGTAAGTATGGTTTCTGCTAGTTTGCGTCGCGCTCGGGCAGGATTAAGAGAAATGAAAAGACCAATCGCTAGTTTTCTTTTTATGGGGCCGACTGGCGTTGGAAAAACTGAATTAGCTAAAACAGTAGCTGAGGTTTATTTTAAAGATGAGGAATATATGATTAGATTGGATATGAGTGAATATCAGCATCCAGATAGTGTTGAAAAAATGATTGGAAATTCTGACGGGGCGTTAGGGTATTTAACAGAAGCTGTACGTAAAATGCCATTTTCATTAATACTTTTAGATGAATTTGAAAAAGCGCATCCAGATATTTTAAATTTATTTTTGCAAGTAATGGATGATGGACGTTTGACTGATGCGCAAGGGAAAACAATTGATTTTACAAATAGCATTATTATCGCCACTTCAAATGTTGGTGCAGTTTTTATTCAGGATAATATTGTGGCAGGCGTTGGGATGGAAGAGATTAAGCAGAAATTAATTAATGAACATTTGAATAAAGTTTTGCGACCAGAGTTAATTAATCGTTTTGATGGAATTATTGTTTTTAAACCATTAAGTATTGAGGATGTTAGGCAAATTGCTAAAATAATGTTGGCTAAAGTTGGAAAAATGCTTGAAGCTAAAGGTTTTGGTTTTAATGTATCAGATGAAGGAATAAAAAAAATCGCTCAAGAAGGTTTTGATCCAAAATTTGGAGCAAGACCATTAAGGCGATTAATTCAAGAAAAAATTGAAAATGAAATTGCTAATAAAATTTTATCAGGCAATATAAAACGACGAGATGTAATTATAATTGATGATAATGGTTTAGTATTAATAGAGAAGGGAAAAAAGTTATAAAATTAGTAAAGTTGGGAGTCTGTAAAGTCTGTAAAGTCAAAAAAACATTGTCATTGCGAGGAGTCATGTAATCATGGCGACGCGGCAATCTCTTTTTTGAAGTTTAGAATAAAAAAATAGACAAGCATTAATTATGAATTATGTTTTGTTTTCTGTTATTTTTCGGTGATTTATTGCCGAATATTTTACAGATGTTTATAAAACATATGATTAATGACTTGTCTAGTTTTATATTGGATATAGTTTTTTATCCTTTTTGTTTCATTTGTTCCCTCCGTTTTTATTTTAGACTCTCTTCAGTCATTTTTTTAATTTAGCTAGGAAGTATATAGAGTCTAATTATCATTTTATATATCAGTATTAAAGTTATGTCAAGTTTTTTAATTTTTAATTTTTTTTTAATATTTATTTTAACAGTGCTATTTGTAGTGGTTTTTACGTTGTTAATTAAATATATTGCTGTAAAATTTAATATTGTTGATAAGCCTAATCAAGAAAGAAAATTTCATAAAAAAAACATACCATTGCTTGGCGGAATTGCTATTTTTTTAGCTTTTTTTATTGCTTTATATATTTTTCAAGATAAACTTTTAATTGGAGATTTAACTATAAAACATTGGATAGGATTTTTTATTGGCGGAGTCTGGTTAATGATTGGCGGTTTTTTGGATGATAAATATAATTTACCACCATCATATCAAATAATTTTTCCACTTTTGGCAATTATTAGTGTTATTAGTGGGGGAGTAGGAATTGAAAAAATTACTAATCCTTTTGGTGGGTTTATTAATATTGGTTTTTTGTCATCAATATTAATTGCTTTTTGGCTTTTGGGAATGATGTATACAACTAAACTTTTGGATGGATTAGATGGTTTGGTTTCAGGCACAACGGCTATTGGAGCTTTGATAATTTTTTTATTTACAATGACAACAAAATATTATCAGCCCGATATTGGATTGGCTTCCTTGATTTTATGCGCTTCGTGCGTTGGTTTTCTTTTTTTTAATTTTTGTCCTGCTAAAATATTTTTAGGCGAAGGTGGTTCATTATTTTTAGGATATGCGCTGGGAGTGTTGGCAATTATTTCTGGCGGAAAAATCGCGATTGCTTTATTAGTAATGGGCATACCAATTTTAGATATTGTTTGGACAATTATTCGTAGAATGATTGTTGGTAAAAATCCTTTTAAGTTTGCAGATAGAAAACATTTACATTTTAGATTATTAGATTTGGGTTTAAGCGTCAGGCAAACAGTTTTAGTTTATTATTTTTTTGCTACTATTTTTGGTCTATCAGCAATATTTTTACAAAGCAAAGGCAAACTTTACGCGCTTATTATTTTATTAGCAATAATGTTTTTAACAATAATCAGCCTAACTTTTCTTGACAGAAAGAAAAAAATAACTTAAACTACAAAAATAGTATTTTCTAATGTTTTTATTATCAAAAGGAGGTGATAAAAAATGATGAAAAGAGTAGCGGGAATAAAAAGAGCCTGTAAATAGATTGACATGCTGGATAAAAGGAGGGATCAGGCTGTCTAAAAAGTCCTTTAACAATTTAATAAAATCAGACAGATTTAGATAAAAATTGCGTTTGTTTTTTAAATAAGGTATCCACATTTTTTTCTGTAATTTTAGTTCTAAATGTGATATACTAAGGGTATAAAATA
>JAURWF010000057.1 GCA_030655095.1 bacterium | reverse complement strand
ATTCGTAATTCGTAATTCGTAATTCGTAATTCGTAATTCGTAATTCGTAATTCGTAATTCGTAATTCGTAATTCGTAATTCGTAATTCGTAATTCGTAATTGATTACATTCCTAGATTTCCCAACGCCTCGGCAATCTCTGAACTTTTTTCTTCTGTACCAGCCTTATATTTATTCCAATTATCTTCATCCCAAATTTCCAATCTATCATAAAGTCCTGCAATAATAACCTTTTTCTTGACACCAGCAAACTTACGTAAATATTCAGGCAACATAATACGTCCTTGACTATCAAAATCAACATCCATAGCACCAGCTAACATCAAACGAGCAAAAGCGCGAGTATTAGCTTGATTAATCGGTAATTTAGCTAACTTTTTAGCCAACTCCAACCACTCCTTCTTGGTATATAAAAATAAACAATTATCTAGTCCTTTAGTAACAACTGCCCCACCTTTTAATAAAATTCTAAACTTAGCTGGCACTGCCAACCGACCCTTATCATCTAAATTATGGCTATACTCACCAATAAACATAAAGTTAGCTTTTTAGCTTTTTAGCTTTTTAAGAAACTAAGAAATCCCACCCCACTGCTCCCCACTATTCAACATTACAATGTAATCATATGCCATTTAATACCATTGGTCAACAATAATACTCCACAAATATGTTATAAAAAACACTATTATTTTTTTAGCTAAACTTAGTTCTTTTTTAAATAAAAACGTCGCCTATTAATAGACGACGTTTTTATTTATTTTTTAATAACCTAACTTTTTATTTTAAAAAACAAACTTATCCACAATGTTAGCTTTTTAGCTTGTAGCTTTTTAGCTTCTTAGGAATTTCCTAAAAAGCTACAAGCTAAAAAGCTACAAGCTAGCTAATAAGCTAAGAAGCTAATTTTTTAACAGTTATATTCGGCTCGCGATCATAAATTGGTTCAACTACACTAAATTCTTGGTTATCTTTATTTTTAACAATTTTTGTTTCCCCACCAAACCCAACTACTGGAATACCCAAGGCATATCCCAACGCATTAGCAGTCGCCACACCAATACGCAAAGAAGTAAATGAACCTCCACTATTTTCTATTTCTATTTTTTTTAAATCTTGTAATTTAATCTTTTTAATTTTTAATAATTTGTCTATTTCAGGTAAAAGCCTTTCCGCTTGCTGATGTGGCGCAGAAAAAACTTTAGTTGCAACTTCCCTATTACCATCTTTAACAACAATAGTAACCTGGTCATTTTTTGTTGTATCTATATAAAGTATCATAAAAATAAAAAAATAAATTTATTCTTTCATTCTAACAGCTTGTTGATAAACTTCAATTGTTTTATTTACTATATTTTCCCAATTATATTCTTTTTCTGCTCTTTCTTGTAATTTTTCTCCATATTTTTTAACTAACAATGGATTATTTAAAAAATAATTTAATTTATTTTTTAAACTATTTATATCTTTATTTTTAAAAGCAAGATCAACTTCTTCAACAGCTTCAATATTTTCAAGAATATCACTAACTATTGAACATTTTCCATAAGACATTGCCTCAAGTAATGCTATTGATAAACCTTCTGATTCTGATGGCTGTACAAAAAGAAAAGCGTTTGAAAATAATTCTGCTAAAATATCGCCTGTCTGATTGCCTGTAAAAACTATATTATCACTACTAATAGCTAAACACTTCAATTCACTAATGTACCTATTTGTATAACACCCATCACCAACAATAACTAATTTTTTATCAGTTTTAATTTGTTGAAAAGCTTTAATTAAATGATGAATTCCTTTATGTCTAATTAACCTTGAAACAACTAAAATATAATTATCAGTTTCTAATCCCCATCTTCTAATTTCTTTAACTTGAAAATTTTTATGCAAATCAACTCCATTCGGAATATAATCAACGATAATTTTATATTTTTCTTCAGCATACTTAGCTAGCGACTGCGAAACAGCTATTACTCTATTAGCCAATAAACATAAAATTTTTTCTCCAAACTTTAAATACAATTTTGCTAAATTACCCCATTTTTGATGCTCGTAACATTTTGTATGAAAAGTGGCAACAACCGGAATTCCTGGATTTAATATTTTTACCAACCAAATTAAAGATGACGGCCCGATGGAATGAAAATGAATAATATCCGCTCCGCGTTTTCTTACATCAAAACAAGCCTTAAAAGTATGAACTATTGCATCCAAATGTTTAGTGGCTATAGTTGACAAACTGACAAGATTAACGCCATTAATTTCTTTTAACTTAGCGTCAGTATAGCTTGGTCTAGTATAAACATAAACTTGATGACCAGCCTTAACCAACCGTGTTGATAATTCCTCAACATGCCGTTCAACCCCACCAAATTTGGCTGGCATTCCTTTTTGTCCAATAAAATATATGTTCATAAATACTATTGCTTAATTTAACACAAAACCTTACCATATTTTACTATTAATATCAAGGCTCAACTTTCCCTTTCCCATTAGCCAATCTATCTTCGTCTAAATTAGTGCTAATATCTTTAAATTCTGTTTTTATTATTTCTTCTTTACAAAAATTGTCATAGGCGCTAAAACTTATGTCAGAAAGCAACTTCAAAACTTTTCCAACATCTTTTTGCGAAGGCACTACGCCGATCTCAAATCCTGCACGATAATTTCCGCCATTTTTGCTTATTTCTTCAACTGTCCAAATAATTTTTCTAGTAGACTCGCTATATTGTAAATTTCCTGCTGACAAATTTTTATTATCAATCCAAATAATATCTGTTGGCAATTGAGCAACAAAAATAGCATCTTTAAAATCATTCCCAAAATTATCTATCTCCCAAAAAATCCAATAATTGGTCTGCATATCAACTGTTGGAGGTAATGGTCCAATGCCCAATTGATCTCCTTGCTGACTATAATAATAACCAGCAGACTTTAAATTAAGGTCAGAAAGAACACATAATTTAGAAGATTTTGAAACATAATTTATTTTTTCTCCATTTATATCATAAGCAACGGCAACGACGAGATGAATTTTCTGCTCAATTATTGCATTCTTTTCTGAAAATTTTATTTTAAGATTAATAAAACCACTTTCATTTGATTCAATTGATTCTATTATTAAAACGTTCTTTCCTATTTTGCATTTCCTGCCTCCAGTTAAAATAATACTAGCTAAACCAAAATTATTATTTCCATTTGTCAAAGTTAATCTTACATTATTTACTTTTTCTTTTTCTTCGTTTTTATAATTTAATCTAAACGCAATATATTCTTTATCTGATATAATTTCTTGATTAGGACTTATTGTTATATTTAATTTTGGTATTCTTGCTACTTTGGTCGTTTTATCATTAATAATCTTTTTGCTAACGTTTTTTATTTCTAAAGAAGTATTTTTTTCTGGCTGATAATAAAACACCGTCGCCCATATTACTAACCCCATTAAAGCAACAATAAGAATAACAAAAACAATGTCAACAATAAGATGAATTTTTTTCTCTTTATAATATTTTTCATGCCTACGACGAAAATAATCTATAAAAATATTAGCTTTATTAATTTTAAGTTGATTCATATTTTTAGTTTTAATTTGTAAAACTTTCTGTACTTACTAATATTTCGCTCTTGCCATCATTATTAATATCATCAGTCATAACTTTTATTTTACTTCTAAGCGACTTTTCAAAAGCGAAAAATTGCCCAAGAAGTTTTCCATCTTTAGAAAAAATTTTTACATTCGGACCACCACCAGAAACTGGCACTGTAATAATTTCAACGCTACCATCATTATTCAAATCAGCAACAGCAACACTTACTCCTCCACGAAAATTTTTATCATAAGCAAACCAACCTGGACTTAATTGTTTTCCGTCTTTAGAAAAAATTTTTACAAACGAACTACCATTAGCTGGCACTGTAATAATCTCCTTTATTCCATCATTATTCAAATCAGCGATCGCAATATTTACTCCTCCACGAAAATTTTTATCATAAGCAAACCAACCTGGACTTAATTGTTTTCCGTTTTTAGAAAAAATTTTTACAAACGAACTACCATTAGCTGGCGCTGTAATAATTTCAACGCTACCATCATTTGTTAAATCAGTAGCAACAAAAGATATTTCATTTTTAAATAAAGTGCCATAAGGGGCGAAACTAACAATATTTTTACCATTATTATACACATTAATCGCTCCTTTTCCATTAACTATACTTTCTAAATTATTGTCATTATTAATATCCGAAATTAAAATTTGAACATCTCCTGAAAAATTATCAACATAAGAAAAAAATCCATTTTGCGTCTGCTTCCCTTTGCTATCTAAAACACGAACAAAATCACCATTTTTAAAACAACTATTTTTAATTTCAGTATTTCTTTTAAGTAAAATTGTGCCATCATTTGACGCAATTTTTACCCAATTAACTTTAGAGCCATTATTTACGCTCCTATCCTGTATGCCATTTATTTTCTCAAATTCCTCACGAGGAAAAGAATATTTTTGTTCTTTATTAGTTGAATTGACAACAGAAATGCCATTAGAAAAATCTCGACGCCAAAGCCCACTTTTGATTTTTTCATCACTTTTATTAAGCAAATTATAAGCGTTAGCTTTTGCCTTGCCTAGTTTAACGTCATATTCATCATACCACCAAACCTGGCTATGATCTTGATCGCCAAAATCAAATGAAAAATAACCATCGCTCAAAAGAGCGCTCGAAAGACCAAAACGCATCTTTGCATAATTACTCATTGTTCCAGTATTATTGGTGTTAGAATTCAAAATATAAAATTGAGGATTTTGATTTTTTTTTGGCAATTTATCTAAATATTGCTCCATTGTCGCCTCCCATTTTCCATCTCCTTCCCAAGGCGTTGGAAATGTTTCAAACATTCTACCATTTATATTTGACTGGTATAAATCAAGCGAAGAACCGTTTATAACTATTATTTTATTCCCTATTTTTTCTCGCGTTTTTTCTAACAATTCAATCACGCCCTCACGCCAATGACTATCAACAATATCAGCATTGTCTTTCATTTTATCTTTATTTATATCAATATCGCCATTATTAACCCAAAAAACTTTTTCAAAAATCACATCGTAAAAAATTCCATCCCACAAACCGCTACTCATAACTTCTTTGTGCATAAAATCAGCCAAATAGACATTCCAATCGGTCGTCATATTTAACATCCATGCATCAGGATAATGCCAATAAGCAATATGATTATTTTTTGAATCTTTCAACCACCAAGAATCTTGAATTCCATCATATAATTTATTTCTCATCTGACTATACGACTGCCTCTCATTCCAAATAGAATTTGTGACTTCCTCGCTAGCTACATAAGCTAAAATAATTATATCAGGATTTTTCTTTCGCAAATAAGAAAAAACTTCGGGATTATTTTTTTGAACTTCCATGTCTAAAATCAAAACATCCCATTTCGCCAACTGGTCCGCTTCTTGCTCGCTTATAGACCACTTTAAATAATAGTTAGCAATTTTAGGGTATTCATTTTTTATATCAACCGCCAAAGCCGATGATTGAAATGTTGTTAAAAAAAATAAAAATGTAAATACTATTATAAAAATATTTTTTATCATCTTATTGCCATATTATAAATATTTATTATGTCTTTATAGTACTTTCTTGATGAAAAATTTTTCATCGTTGTTATGGCGTTTATTCCCATATTATTTATATTAATTTCTCGCAGTTGATTTATTTTTTCAACCAAACTATCACTGTCGTTAGAATTAAACAATATCCCATTCTCTCCATTTTTAATCACCTCTGGTATGCCTCCAATTTTTGAAGCTATTACTACTTTTCCTAAAGCCATTGACTCTAACATGCTTAGCGGCATATTCTCTTGCCATATCGAAGGAATAATAACTGCTTTTGCATTAATAATTAAATTATCTAATTCTTCGCCATATTTTGGTCCTATTAATTCTACTTGATTATTTAATTTGTAATTTGTAATTTGTAATTTGTAATTTTCATGCTCTGGTCCATCGCCAACAATTTTCAATTTAATATCACTATTAACTTTTTTCATCGCCTTTAATAAAACATTAATCCCCTTTTCTTCCGACAATCTACCAAAATATAAAAGATAACTTTCTGTATTAGCTTCTGATGCAGCTTCTAATGCAACTAATGCAACAAAATTATAAACAACTTTTATTTTCTCAGCTGGAATTCCAAATTCAATACAAATATTTTTCATAAATTCGCTTGGCGCAATAAACAAATCAACTTTGTTATAAATTTTTAAAATTTTATGATGCAGATACATTTCAATCATCATCAATAAACTTTTTGCAAAAGAATTTTTCACACATCTACGCAAAAAACAATTATAATATTTTCCTCCTTTACATTTATAACAAACTTTATTTTTACTAAATAACTTATAATTAGGACAAATTAATTTATAATCATGCAAAGTAATAACTATCGGTATGTAATGTTTTTTTAATGTATCTATAATTGACGGAGATAATTGATGATAAATATTATGCAAATGAGCAACGTCTGGCTTAAATTCTTTGAGTAATTTTTCTAAATTATTTCTAGCTTGCCAATTATAAAAAATTTTTAAAACAGTTTTTATTTTTTTAAATAAACTATTTTTTTCATCTTGATAATCAATATGATTAATAAAATATTTTGACCAACGACTAGTAATATTTTTAGAATGTTTCATTGAAAAAAAAGCCACCTCATGACCATACTCAGCTAGAACTTTAGCTGTATTAAAATAAGCTCGCTCAGCCCCGCCACGCAAATAATGAAAGTTATTTATTTGAAGAATTTTCATAATAAAAAAATTTATTTTTAAAAATCCATACTATAACCCTAAACCAATGTTTTTTTATCGCAGATCGTGCCGTACATACCATCCAGCTCTGCTCACATTTTTGATCATTTTTAATTTCAGAAAACATTTGAAAATTTCTTAATTCACCTATTTTTTGCGAAGAAACTCCGCTGGCATAAATATCTCCAAATGGATCAATAAAAAGATTATCTTTACCTGAATAATCTGGTAGAATTCTTTTTCCTGTTTTAATATATACTTTCGCGCCATAAACAAAATAAGCTCTTGCCCATTTTTTTAAACTCCAACTTGATAATTCTTTTTTTATTAACCAATTCAACTGTTTTATTAATTCCTTTTTTTTATTTAGTTTATTTTCTTTATTAAAAAAATTTTCGCTTGAATGCGTAATGGCCAAAGAAAATTCAACTCCAAGTTTATTCGCTAAATTATAAACCTTTGAAAGTTCTTTTATATTATAATCACCCAAAGTAAAAGCTATTTTTAAATTTTTCACGCCTAACTTTTTCAAATTTTCAATAGTTTTTATACTTTTTTCAAAACCACCAACAACACCTCTTGTCTCATTATGTTTTTCTCCTATTCCATCAATTGAAATCGCTATGCCGATCTTTGGAAATATTTCTATTATCTTTTTTGTCTGTGATAAAATTAAATCTGTAGCAAATCCATTAGTTGAAATAACTATATTAGCCTTTGAACATCTTTTGGATATAATTTCAATAATTTCACATAAATCATTTCTTAAAAACGGCTCACCTCCTGTTATATTTATGTCTTGTAAATTTTTTGGCAAATTATTATAATCGCTTGGACACAATTCTAAAACTGGTTCTTTCTTCCATATATTACACATTACGCAACGAGAATTACAACGATAAGTAACTGCCAACACGACATCTTTAAAATTTGAAATTTTATGCGACATCTGACGTTCAAAAACAAGTTTATTGTAATACTGCTCATATTGAGCAACAGTATTCTGAATAGTAAAATTATTTTTTACTTTTGTTTGTAAATTAATAGCTAATTCATCTCTAAACTCTTTATGTTCAATTAAATCTTTAATTTTTTGCGCAAGATCGTCGCTATTAGCTGGATTTACAAATAATCCATCTTTTTTATCTTCAATAATTTCAACTATACCTCCGACTTTAGAAACAATCACTGGCAAACCAGCTAACCCAGCTTCTAAAATTACTAAACCAAATCCTTCCCACAAAGAAGGTAAAATAAAAATATCAATTTTATTTAAAAAAGACTTAATGTCTTTTTGTGAACCTAAAAATTTTATTTTATTTTCTAATCCCAATTTTTTTACTTTTTCAAGAAGTACTGTTTTTAATTCCCCGTCACCAGCAATTAAACATTCTATATCTATATTTTGACTAGATAATTTATTAACAGCTTCAATCAAATATTTAAAACCTTTCTGCTCAACCAATCGACCAACTGATCCAATAACTATATTTCTATTTTCTTTAACATTTTCTCTTTTTTTAAAATGCTGAAAAAATTTATTAACATCAACGCCATTATAAATAACTAATATTTTTTTAGACTTAACGCAATAATCTTTTATAACATAATTTTTTACAGCTTCTGATACTGCAATAATATTATTAAATAATTTACTAATAAACATTTTTATAATCTTTCTAATTAACCCTTCACTATAATTAAAATTATGTTCTGTTGAAACTAAATATTTTATTCCAACCAAACGAGTCGCTATAGATCCGTAAAAATCAGCCCCAAAAAGATGAGTATGAACAATGTCTGGACATTCTTTTTTCAAAATTCTAATTAATTTTATCAAACTAAAAAAACTACATCCTCGTTTTTGCCCAAGCAAAATTAATTGTATTCCACTATCTTTCAACTCCTGCTCCCAAATGCCAAATCTTTTCATACAAATAATTTTAACAATAAACTTTTCTTGATTTAAATTTTTTGCAATATCAATAACCAACCGCTCGGCTCCGCCAATATTAAGTGTTGGGATAATATAAATTATTTTAATTTTCTGATTATTTATCATATATTTTATTTTTACTAATTATTTTAATGCTCGCCATAACTAATGCGACAACAAGCCATAATTTGCCTGCATAATATGATGTATTAAAAAATTCAAACAAAAAAACACCAAAACAACCAATAATTAATGGTAATAATAAATTAATTTTTTCTCTATATTTTTTAATTGAAATAAAAAAATCTTTAAAAATACAAAAAGAAAATATAGCAAAAGTAATAACTCCTACTAACCCATTTTCAGCTAGCACTTTTTGCCAAATTCCATGAGAATCCATTGGTTCGCCAAATTTAGCTCTAAATCTAACATTATTAGCAACTAAATTAATAAATTCACCGCTACCCCAGCCAAATATTGGTTTATTAATAAAAGCCTGCAATGAAATTTGTGCTAGCAACTGCCTATTTTCAGTAGAGCTCTGACCGATATTATATTGACTCTGCATTTTGCTCATATAAATAAATAGCGGGAATAATATAACTAAAATTAAAACTGCTAGTGTAATATTTTTTTTAATAATTAATTTTCTTTTGTATAAAAAATAAATAAATAATTGTGCTAATAAAATTAGCCAAGCTGCACGAGAAAAAGTTCCTAATAACATTAAAACTAGAAAAATAACAATAATATTTACTATTTTTTTAAAAAATACTGAATTAAACCAATATTTTAAAGCTATAATAAAAAATATTGTTCCTAACCAAATTTCTGCAAGCAAATTTTGATTCTGTCCCAAAGGATAAATATTATTCCAGCCAAACGGCTTTACTCTGACAAATTCATTTTGCCAATCTTGAAAATATAACGAAATAAAACTTAACACAGCAATTGATAAACCAGAAATAACAAAAACAATTATTGCATTTTTTAATATTTTTTCATTCTTAATAATATTAAAAGGCAAAACTAAATAAATTAAATAAAAAAACAAAATCCATCGCAAGCTATACCATAAACTAGAAATAATATTATCAGATAATAAACTAGAAATTATAGTTGCGCTAAAAAATAATAAAAAAGCAAATAAATATGGCCATTTAATTTTTTCAGAAATATTAAAAACTTTATTATCAAAAAAATAAAAATAGATTACTCTAATAAAAAATGACACCCCGACAATTAAGCCTATTAAATCTATTAACGGGATCTCTAAACTCTTATAATTAAAGACTAAATGAATTACTGGCAAAAAAAATACCATTAAATATAAACCAATCTCTGGCTTAATGGCAAAAAATAATAAAACAGCTAAAATAGCGACTACTAATAAAAAAGTCATTGGAAAAAATGCTAAAAAAGCTATAGCTAATATACTGATAAAAGATAGAATAAACAATATTAGCTTTTTATGACTATTATAATTTTGATTAAAGATATTATTCATAAAAAAAATTGTGTCATTGCGGGCTTGACCCGCAATCCATTCCTTTTGTTTTAACCAAATAATTTACCATAAAATAAAAATAGTGTCAAAGAAGAAAGACTTCCTTGACACCATATATCCCTCTATACTTCCTCCTACTTAGGTGGGAGTTGAAAATAGAAGTTCCAACTCCCTTTTCCGTTTCTGCAGGTGTTGTGCTTTTCCACCTGCTCAAGTATCTCCTCCGGGAGATATCTTTGCTCTCCCAAAGAAATGCAAAAAACTAAATCCTCCATTTCAATATTTTTCAATTCAAACAACCAAAACCCCTCCACCAATTTCATCGGTTCATCTTTCCACCGATTAAAATTGCCTCTTATCTCGGGAAGTGATGGTCTTCTTATACCCTTTTGACCAGTCTTCACAAGCTGGTCTCTAGCATAAATAATCTTTCCGCTTACCCCATAATCACAGGGGTATATCGTGGTTACCGTGGCCGTGACAGTAGCCGTCGCGATAGTAATCACAGCTTTTTTCTCTTTTTTTGCCGCCTCTGCACCGGCAGCAAAAAGTAACCCTAAGACTAACACCATAAACAAAAAAATATTTTTCATTTTATCCTCCTATGTACCTTATTCAATGAAAAAAACAAGGTATATTTTTTAAATTTTAGATGAATTATGCCTCATCCGTGGCTGAATATAATTTTTATACCCTTTTGTCATTGCGAGCTTGACCCGCAATCCAGGAGTAAAACGCACAATATAGGCTTATTTTTTTTACCAACAATAGTCTGCGACTATATTGGTTTTTTTCACCCCCTTTTTGTTTTGCCCCTGTTCCAGACTAACACTCATCCCACGAACAGGAACCACAAATATTCCAACAAATGTCCATGCGTCATGCCATGCATTTGTTGAGGAGTATGACCTTTTAGCCATTACCCCTGCCTTTGGAATAATATAATATCTTCCTCCAGCACCAAAACTTTTGGAATGATCATCGTTAAAACTAACATCACCCCAAAGCCCCAATTTTTTCGTCCAATAACTACCGCTCAAATAAAGCATTGAGACATTCTTCTCTGTTTGATCGTCTCTTTCCCCTATCTGCGCAGATGCAGACAGATATTTTTTTCGTGGGGTAATGAATTTGACAACAGGCCCCACGCTAACACTGTTGCCATGCCAAAAATCTTTTTCAGTCTTGCCCTGCCACATTCCGACAGACAAACCAATCCCCTCTTGCAATCTGCCGTCAAAGACAGGCTGCTCAAAGAAAAAACTCTTGTGATTTCCACCGAGAAAAAAATTTTTCTCACTTCCTCCCGACCAAATACAAGTTTCATTTTCATAAAACTTTTTTGGTTCCAATTCTTGAATTAGTATCGGCTCTTCTGGCTCTTCTTGAGCCTCAACAGCCTCCACTAATTCAACCTTTTTTTCCTTAAAATCAAAGTGCCTATTAAACACACTTTGATTCACAACCTCTTTCCACCACGCCCAGTTATTGCACGCAACTGGCTTTATTAAAAAGTACTCATACCCATCGTACTTTACGCTTGGGTAAATTCTCGCCATTAAGTCTTTTTCTGGCAAAAAAACTGTAACGCTTCCGATAATATGATAATTAGCAGAAGCCATTTCTTCTAAAAACTGGCCCTTCTTCATTAAATAAACCACCCCACCAGTAGAGGCGTGTTCAATAAATACCTTTTTTACCTCTTCGGGCAAATTGAACTTTTTTATTGCCCTATTTACGTCTCTATCGCCAAAGGGATTTCCTCCAGCATTTTTCCAGTAAAACTCTTCGGCACTCGCTGTCTCCGCAAACCCTAGTGCAACCGCAATCGCCGTAACAAATACTGCCCCTAAGGCTATCACCAAAATCCACAACACCCATTCTACTAGCGTTTTTGGCATTTTCACTCTTTTCACTTTTTTCATCTTTTTCATCTTTTTCTCCTCCCATTTAACTTTTAAATTTTCAATGTTCTTAATCTAAATAAATTTAGACCATTGCATTTGAATAATTTTTATAAATCATTCGAATGTAATTTTCCAAATACATTTTTTATATCACCGTCACCAATAAAGTCTTCTTTAGCTGACTGCTTGACTAAATTATTATTAATTGCTTTATCTTTAAACAAAACTTCAGAATTGTCAACTTTTTTTTCAATAAAAACAGTAATTGGCGCGACAAAACTATGGTCAATAACTTCTCCTACTGTTTGCCAATTATTTTTTATTTTCAATTCTTGCAAATCATTTTTAACAGACAAAGACTCGCCTCTATGTTTTTTAACTTTCTTCTTTTTTTCAAACAACCTAATAATATCAAATCGGTCTTCTGGAAATAAATAAACATAACAAAATGCTAGAAATAAACCAATAATTAATCCCAAGCTTAAATTTAAAATAACATTTGGCTTAACTGGGAAATTACTAACAAATGGTTCATCAATAATTTTTATCTTAACATTATCTCCGCCACCATGATATAAAGTATGCTTAGTTTGCAGAGCATAGCTAATCGCTTTAGCAATTTGTTCGGCCTGCGCACGATTAGTGTGATAAACATTTACATTAATAATCCCTGAATCGTTAATAACTTTAGCATTAATTGTTTTAGTCCATTTCTTCATTTGTTTTTCAACATTGCCTGAAAAATAGATTTTATTAACACTGAACCCTGAAACTAAAATATTATTATAAAAAGAATTAGAATAAATTACTCTAGCCAAAACATTACTTAAATATTCATTAGACTTTGAAGCAGTGTACGGATCAGTATTCGCGCTAAAATTTTGAATAACTAAAACTTTTAAATTAGCTCCATATTTAAACGGTTGAACCAATGTAAAAACCATTGCTAAAAGTAAAGTTAATAGCACAATAACCGAAACAGTCTGTTTTCTTTTTTTTAGAATATTTATAAATTCAAACAATTCCATAAATAATAAGTATTTTTGTAAATTTAACTCAAAACCTTACTATTTTTATCAAATTTTGTCAAGCATTGACAAAATCATTAAAATAAATTCTAATAATATTAAAAGACTGGAAACAACATTACTGTTAAATCCAGTCCTTTAATCTTCACCATTCAAAATTATCAACTCAACCCAACCTCGTCAATTACTACCATTTTTTTTCCATCCAAAACACTAAAAAGAAAAACGTCTGTAACATCACGACGATATTTAAACTCCTGCGTATCAAAAATCGTATAATTAATTTCTTTTCCAAGCCCATCTTCCAACTCTTTTATCAATTTTAATAATTTTATTTTATTAAACTTCCCTACCAAAAGTAAATCAATAGCAGAGTTGACATTATTAACAAATATACCAGATAAAATTAATAATTTAACTTTCCCTGTTAATTGCAATTTCATTACAAAATCTTTCTCATACAATATTTGAGCTTTAACAATTAAAGTTTTTATTTCATCAAACAAAACAAATCCCTGATTAGCGCAATAATATTTTTTATCTTGCCAACTAATATCTTTTTTATCCCCTTCTTGCGCATCATTAATACCTGATGACAAAATACCAAAATTTTCCAAATTTTCTAATTCACGACGCAATGGATTGATTTGCAGTTTTAAATCATGCGACAATTGCCGACAACAAATCTTATCAATCGGATGAAGCAAAAATAATTTCAAAATCTTTACTCGCAAATTAGAACCAAAAAGTTTATCTAACATAAAAGTAGGTTTTAGGTTTTAGGTTTTAGGTTTTCCTAACAGCTGACACCTAACAGCTAAAACCTACAATTGCTCTTAACTTATATTTAATCTTATAGTATAATAAATATACATTAAAGTCAAAAATTAAATCCAACTAAAAATATATAGTTTTTTAAGTTTTTTTTGACTTTCAACTTTACAGACTTTAAGGACTTTACAGACTTTATAGACTTTATAAACTTTTAACTAACTTATGTATTATAAAATATCCCAACTAATATTAACCCCAAATCAACATACAACATCAACTAGCGAAGTTTTTGTCGCGCAACCAGATGCCAGCAAAGAAGCTCTTGCTGGTAAATTATTTGTTTTAATTGAAATAGAATCTAGAAAAGCCGAGGATTTAAAAATAATAAATTTTTTAATCAATACCATTAATCACAATTACTATCAAAATGAAAAAATTATTTTAAGAGAACACATTAGCACTCTAAAAGTTGAACATATTTTTGAATCAGCTTTGGCTAAAACTAATAAAAAATTAGCTGAATTTCTTCAAACCGAAAAAATAAAACTTAATCCACATATTTTAAATATTACTATTGGCGTAATCCACCAAAACGCCATATATTTTACCAACCTAGGAAAAAATAAAGCATTATTAATTTACAAAAACAAAGCAGAATCTAATGATGCAAAATATAAATTAATTGATATAACTGGACAAACCAGCACTATTGAAGGACACAAACAAATTAATACGACTAAACTTTTTTCCAATATTATTAGCGGAGACGTGCCAAGTAATGGTTATTTTATTTTTACAAGCGAAACATTGCCAGAATATTTATCAAACAAACAAATTATTGACATTATTACTATTTTGCCACCAGACAGCGCAATGGAACAAATAAAAAATACTCTAACCAAAATTAACGCATATGTTCCATTCTCAGTAATTCTTATTAAAAATACTTTTGGTTTAGAAAATTATGACACAAAAAAACCAATAATTGAACGCCAAACAGCTCAAACTTCTATTAAAAACTTTAACACAGTAGAAGAAAAAACTGAAAAATTTTTAGCGCCATCTGGTTTAGTAAATTTTAGTAAATGGCAAACTATTTTAACTAGAACGCTAGATACAGTTAAATCTAAATATCCAAAAATAGTAAAAAACAATAAATTATTTATTCTTAAAGATAAAATATTCCTAAAAAAAAGACCAAGTTGGCTTTCTGTTAAAAAAATTACTGACATAATAAAAAATATATTTCTATATTTAATTAATCTTTTTATTTTTATTTACAAAATAATAACTGACAAAGAAAAAATAAAAGGATTTTTAATTACTAGCAAACAAAAAATCAAACAATTACCTATTATCTTTAAACAATTAATAAATGCTCCTATTATTTGGTTTAAAAATTTAAATAAAAAAGGCAAAATTTTTCTATTAATTTTTACTTCCTGTTTATTACTATTTATTGTTAATTCAACTTGGTTAAACTTTAAAAATCACCAAAAAGCTAATTTTACAGATTACATCATTTTAATGAAATCAATTGAACAAAAACAAAACCAAGTTGACGCTAGCTTGCTTTATGACAATGAGAAAGGCGCTAAAACAATTTTAGCCGAAATAAAAGAATTAATGGCAAATCTTCACCAAAATACAGCGGGACAAAAAGAACAATATGATAAAATCATCCAAAAAAATATAGTACAAACAGAAAAAATTAACAAAATTATTAGAGTAGACGCGCCGACTGAACTAACTAACTTTGCAAATCTCAATAACAACGCCAAGCCAATTAATATTATTTTAGCTAAAGAAAAAATTTATACAGCTGACGTTGAACAAAAAATAATCTACAGTCTAGAATTAGCCGGAAATCTAGCCACAACTATTATAAGCGCTAGCCAAACAATCGACCAACTCAGCTATCCGTCCACTGATAATAATAACAATGTTTATTATCTAAACTCAAAAAGCATTATTAAACTTAATAGAAAAACCGAATCATTATCCAGTCTAGCTATTGAATATAATGGCGATTCTCAACAATTTACAGATATTAAAATTTTTAATAACAAACTGTACTGCTTAAATCCAAAAGATAACCAAGTTATTCGTTTTAATAAAGCTGATAATAAATTTACAAATCAAACTAACTGGCTAAATAATGATATAAATTTAACTGGAGCAATAAGTATTGACATTGATGGCAGCGTTTATATTTTAAAAAACAATGGCGAATTGTTAAAATTTACAAAAGGGAAAAAAGAAGATTTTGCTTTAGAAACAATTGAACCAGCGCTTACTCAGGCTAACAAAGTTATAGTATCTTTGGAAAAAGAATATATCTATATTTTAGACACAGCCAATAAACGACTAATAGCCTTTAATAAATTAGGAAAATTTATTAACCAATATACTAGCGATAAATTTAATAACTTAAAAGATTTCTTGGTTGATGAAAAAACAAAAAAAATCTACTTCTTAAATAGTACTTCAATTTATTCAATAGATCTTCAGTAAATAATAAAAACATACAATAAATAAAATAGCAGTCGCATTTTAATACGACTGCTATTTTATTTATTCTATTATTTCGGACTTGACCCATCCTGTTAAGAATTGGGCACCCGCAAGGGGTGCCCCTACCGAAAATTATTTTACAAATTCCGAAAATTTCACCGTAGGGGCGGGGCTTGCCCCCGCCCGTTCCCCTGTCATTGCGGACTTGATCCGCAATCCATTCCTATTTTATTTTAATGTTGCTTTTGCTCCTGCTTCCTCTAATTTCTTTTTAATTGCTTCTGCTTCCTCTTTTTTCACTCCTTCTTTAACAATTTTAGGAGCGCTGTCAACTAAATCTTTGGCATCTTTCAAACCAATCTCTGTAAATTCACGAACAGCTTTAATAACAGCAATTTTATTGCTACCAATTTCAGTAAGCTCAACATCAAAACTTGTTTTTTCTTCAACTGGAGCAGCTTCTGCACCACCAGCGCCAGATGCCATCATCATAGTTGGAGCAGATGCTGAAACGCCAAACTTCTTCTCTAAAATTTTTACCAGTTCTGCTAGATCCAAAACTGACATTTTTTCAATTGTCTCAATTAAAACTTTAAACTTTTCTGGAACTACTGCTTCTTTTTCTTCAACAGTAGTTCCATCTTTAATTTCGTCTGTCATAAATTTTTTCTTATGATTAATTAATTAATTATTATTATTTTTATTTTTTATCACCAATCGCCTTTAATACATAAACTAAATTCTTCAAATTTCCAGCAAAAACATTAACTAAACCAGAGATTGGAGCATTAATCGATCCAACTATCTTAGCATAAAGTTCAGTCTTAGTTGGCAATTTAGCTAATTCGCTTACTTGAACTGCGTTAATAAACTTATTTTCTAAAATTCCTCCGATAAACTCAATCTTATCCTCTTTATCTTTTCTAAACTTATCAACAATTTTTGCAGGAGCAACCTCGTCTTCGTAACCAAAAATAGCTGCTATCTGACCAGGCAAATCCTTAATATTCAAATTTTTTATTAAAGAATCCTTAAAAGCTATATTTAATAATGTTTTTTTAGCAACATAGTATTCACTATTTTCAGCTCTTAATTTTGTACGCAATTCTTCATTATCTTTAACCTCTAATCCATTAAACTTAGTAAAAACAATTGACTTTGCTTTAGCAATTTTTTCAGTCAATTCTTTTAAAACCGTTCTTTTTTGCTCTTTTGTCTTTGGCATAAATTTAATAAATAATTTTATAATTTAATTTGTTATACTCAACAATCTGTAAAAATAAAAAATCTGCGTTTACTACGCAGACAACAAAATAGCTAAAATTAGCTTTTGTCTCGGCAGGATTTTTAAGCGCCTTTTAAACGCTCCTGCTATCTGCGACTATATTCTATATTAAACTATATTTAATTAGATTGCAAGACATGTGCATGACTTTCTATTTTTGCAACTCTTTTCTTAAGTTTTTCCACTTCAGTATTAATCGCAAAAAGATCTTCTGACGATGCCTTATCCATCCTATTAACTTTTTCTTCTAACCTATCTAATCTCTGCCCGATTGAACGAAGTTCTTGCCAAATTGGGCTTAACTTTTCTTCAAATTTTTCTTCAAGTTTTACTTCTAATCTTCGGTCAATCATTTCTTCTATCGCCGGCAATAAAACCTCTTCGGTAAATTTACCCAAGTCTTCTAAAGTTAGTGGTTTTTGTAAATCATTTTTCAACATAAAAATCTTTAATAAAATTATATTATCACATCTATACATTATGTCAATAAAAAAATAGAGCCAAAATATAAAAACTATTATTTCAAATACTTATACTTATTTCTATTATGCTCATCTAACGTCTTACTATAAATTGTTTTACCTGTTGCAGGATCACTTAAAAAATAATTATACTGAGTGTCTGCTGGATAAACTGATGCTTTAATTGCGTTAAGTCCAGGATTAGTTATTGGCCCAGGAGGCAGTCCTCTATATTTATATGTGTTATATAATGAATCAACTTTCGTGTCTTCTGTACTATATTGCGGTTTATTAATGCCTAAAATATAAGCCAATGTAGCGCAAGAATTAAGCGCTTCACTATTTTTAATTCTATTCCAAAATACACCAGAAACAATTTTCATATCATCAGTTGATCTAACTTCTTTTTCAATCACAGAAGCCATGGTTATAATTTCAAAAATTGTCTTATTTTGACGTTTAATCTCTTGTCTAATTTCTGGAGTAATTTTCTTGTCAAAATTACTTAACATTTTAAAAATAATTTCATCAGCTGTGGCGTTATTAAATATTTTATACGTGTCAGGAAATAAATAACCTTCTAATCCAGTTTGCTTTGGCGCGTCACTTAAAAAATTAAACTTTGCGAAACTAAATTTCCATTCACTAATTGGTTTATTCGCTAAATTAATAAAATCTTTAGCTAAAATTATATTATTTTTTTCTAAATAATTACCAATATCTTTATTATTCCAACCTTCAATAATTTTTATAGATCTTTCTTTGCTCAAAACGTTGCCTGCTGTTAATATTTTAATTATTTCCTTAGTATTAGATTTTTGACTAATTAAATATTCTCCAGCTTTAATATTAAGCTTATCTTTCCAAATATTATATTTAAAATAAAAAACTGATTTAATTAAATTGTCTTTCTGCAAATTATCAGCAATTTGTTTAACAGTCTCTCCTTTATTTACTATAAATATTTGTTCTTTCCCATTAACATTAACTGGTGAATTTAAATTTTGCCAAAACAAAAAGCCAATTATTAAAATTATTATTATTGCTATAATTATTATTTTTATTTTATTTATCATTATTTTTAATAACTTTTTTCTTAGCGGCATCGGCGATTAAAGTTGAGCTTGACCTGATTTTTCCGCCCAAACTATCAACCATTTTAATATTAAGACGATAGCAAACTTCGGCCTCTGGAATATTACCCTCGTGTCTATCTCCACCCTGTGCGAAAATATGCGGCTTAACTTTTGCTAAAGATTCACAAACAGATTTATCTTTATCAATTGAAAGAAAAACTTCATCAACATATTTAAGTGCTGATACTATCTTTATTCTATCCTTTTGGCTCATAAAAGGCACACTACCTTTTAGTCTAACCTGATAATCATTATTAACTATTACAACTAAATAATCCCCCAATTCTTTAGCTTTTTCTATCATTTCCAAATGACCAACATGCAAAGGGTTAAAATAGCCACTTACAGCAACAATAGTTTTTTTTTGCATAGTTTAAAAATTATTTTTCTCTTTTTTTATCAGCATTAATATCAATCTTTTGTGACGAGCTAGCAAGTAATTCTGGAGGAAGAATTAATCTTGGCAAAGGACCAGGAAAATCTTTATTTCCTTCAATCATTTCAAGGTAAACAGGCTTATCTGTAATAACGCCATATTTTTTCTTTTCTTCGTCATTTAATAAAATGGGCGCACTTGTTGTGCTTTGTTTTATTGTGCTTGTTGCATTTTGTTCTATATTAATATTTTTTACTGCATTTTGATCTTGCTGAAATATTACATTATTATCATTAACTTTATTTATATTTAGATTTTTATTTTTTTTATTAAATAAAAATACAAAACTTAAATAAATTAAAACCATTAACAACAAAATTATTAATAAATATTTTAAAATATTTTTTAACTTAGTCATATATTAATTTATAAAATTTAAAAATTAGTAATAGCTCCCCTATCATTCATGCGAAAAACATTCCAATCGTCTGTTAAAGTGCCTGAAAAATATTCATTCGTTATATCTCCATTTGCATTTAATACTTTTACAGTTGCATTCATTATCAAGCTATTACAATTATTTACACGATATATATAATTAGCTCCCCTTACTAAAGCAGAAATTGTTATAATCTCTGGAACTACACTATTTGTTTGACTACAGTTTGAACTATTTCCACAATTTAACTCAGCTCCAGCTCCATTTGGCTTCTTATTATTATAATATACAGTAGTAGTTCCGGTAGTGCTAACAATTAAATAAGGATCTAAATCCTGAGTAGACGTCCAAGTTAACACTATCCTATTTACTATAGGAGGAGGTATGCAAGCGTTGCTATTTAAAACATACCCAGTATTACAACTTACAATAATAAGCCCTCCCCAATCCCCAAGTGCCTTATCCCAATATCGCACATAGCTAGATACGTTAGGTATTCTATTCTGCCCATATTCAGTATTGCTAATACAATCATTATTACTACCTTCATGATAACCTGTATTTAAGTTTTCATCACTACAACTAACAACTTGACATTCTGTTTTCCAATCGCCACTCCCACTATTTAAAGTTCTGTCCCAAAATTGTTGAGTACTAGATGCATTAGCAACAAAACAACTTCGAGTATTAGGCGCGCACGTATTTCCATCTTTATGAAAACCGCTTCGACTGGTTTGATTATTGCATTGCCAAGAAGCACAATTGCTTGCGCAAGTAGCATTAGTTGGTGTTCCATTACTAACACCTGTGCCATCACATATTTCATTAACCACTGGCGTATCGCCATTTGGGCTTTGTTTTCTACCATCGCCACAATAAGTATAAACATTTAAATTATAAGTGCCTTCAGCAGGAAGTCCAAAATTATCTTTAATAGTTACTTCTAAAGTATAAGGTCCTTCAGTAGTAGGCGTCCCTGAAATAAGCCCTGTGCTACTAAGAGAAAAATCTACTGGTTGACTTATCAGATTATCAAAAGTAATAGCACCACCATCTGGATCAGAAGCTTTTACCTGACAACTATAAAAATTATTTATTCTGGTATTTTCATTACACCCTAAAAAATTAATTACTGGTGAATGATTTTCAAAATTTGATCCCTTGCAAGCTCTGGCGTCAAGAGGATAGCCAATATAACTAGATGTCATTACTGCACACAAACCATATCTAGCGCCAGTAGAAGATGCACTATAATAAAAAACTTGACTTAGCAATGGTAATTCAGGAAAAACAGTTGCAAATTTTCCATTTTGATCATTCCAACAAGTTTTTTCATTGAATCTAACACATCCTCCTAATTTATTAACAGGATCAATCGGAAGAGTCATTCCTAATTCTTTGCCCAATGTCCCTTGCCAACTAGGCCAAGTTGAAATAGTTTTATTAGCTAAATAGCTACCGGCAGAAAGTTTAGGATAAAAACCATTTTTACTCCTATAGTTTTCTAAAGCCTTTTTAATATCAGCTAAATATGCCAACCTAGTAACATCTTTAATAATTTCTAATTTCTTTTTTTCATCTGTAATATTAGTATTAAATTTCCAATGTTTAATAATTTGTCCAAAAATATCTAATGTAGCGCCCTCTGCCTCCTGATTATATGAAATAATATTAATATTAGTAAAAAGTTTATCAATCCCATTAACCTCAGCAATATTAGCAACATTAACATAAACAGTCCTGCCATCACGAACAGCATCATAACCATCAACTAATAAAGTTTGGGGTGAACCAGTAAATTTTTGTTCACGATACCATCTCAAAGCTGACCAATTATTTAGATTAGGAACAACTCTTAAACCAATAACATCAGAAGAACGATCAGCTGCTTGATTTTTTTTAGGCGAAAAACCTACTGTTATTATTAATAACAATAAAATAATAAAACTAATTTTAAATATTTTTTTTAACATAAAGATTAATCATAATTAGTCAAAAGTCCATAAAGTCCATAAAGTCCATAAAGTCCATAAAGTCCATAAAGTCTATAAAGTCAAAAGTCTGTAAAGTCCTTAAAGTCCATAAAGTCTGTAAAGTCCATAAAGTCCATAAAGTCAAAAAACACTGTCATTGCGAGGAGCCTGTAACCAGGCAAACACAGATCCTTCGCTTTGCTCAGGACAGGCTTCGCAATCTCTGGTCTACTAATCTAAAGTAATTTACCAATCTAAAATCAAAAAAATCTGTAAAATCTATTAATAACTTTAAACTATCTTATTATATCATAAAAATTAAATAACACTATAATCTACTAACGACTAGAACTTAATAGCTTTTTTTAATAGTCCATTTTGTGCTCCTTGTTGGCTAATTACTGAAGCAACATTTTTAGCGCTAAGATAAAGCGCTTTTTTAATATCACCATGATATAATTCTAATCCAGCGACAAAAGAAGATCCAAAAGCATCTCCAACTCCTGTTGTGTCAACTATCTTTTTTCCTTTAATAACAGGCTGAAAATAAACTTTTTTGCCATCAAATGCGTTAGCTCCATGCTCACCTTTTGTTATTAATACAATCTGTGGTCCATAACTATAAAGAGCAGACAATAAATTATTTATTTCTTCAAAAAATGCCCTATCTTTATTTTTATACTTTTTATCAGACATTACTAATTCAATAGCTTCATCAATATTAACAATTAAAACAAAAACTTTTGGCAAATATTTGCCAAGGACTTTAATACCAGACAAAATCTGCCTATGTCCAGGATTCCAAGCAATTTTTATTTTATTAAAATTAAAATTTCTAGCAGAACTAATATTAACCAAAAAACAGATTTTTTCTAATAATTTTTGCCATTTATCAGATAAAGAAGCTAGATAAACCCATTTAGCTTCTTTTATAATTTCTAATTCGTAATTCGTAATTGATAACTGATTATTCGCCGCTCTATTAGAAAATGCAATATGTTCATTATCCTGACTAACCAATAAAAAAGAAAAACCGCTTTCTGCTTTTGATGTTTTTTGAATCAAACTTACATCAACTCCTTGCTGTTTAAAATTATCAATAATTTTCTGACCGCGACTATCATCGCCAACCGAGACTAGAACAGCTGTCTTAAAACCAAGATGCGAAAAACAAACAGAAGCATTGGCAGCGCCCCCACCAAAATTAGAAAAAGATTTATCAACTTTTATTTTAGCACCATATTCAAAAGCCAACAATTTTTGCTTAGTTAAATCTTTTTTATTATTTATAAGCACTCCTTCTTTAGTATAAAAAGTTATATCTTCAGTAGCTCCACCAACAGTAATAATATCATATTTCATAAATAAAAATATAATCAATAATTAATATAATAAAACTATATCACAAACATTCAAATAAAAACAGATTTTAATATGTGATATTGATTTAAATTGAGTTTATGTTAGAATAGAATTATTCTAAATTTTTAGATTTAATTCGTAATTGATAATTGAAAATTTGTAATTTTCTTTGCGGGGTCGTCCAACGGTAAGACAGCGGCCTTTGAAGCCGTTTATCATGGTTCGAATCCATGCCCCGCAGCAAAATAAAACACAATAAAAACATGCTTGCTAACAAACATGTTTTTTTATTGCTTTCTAAACTTTAGAATATTTATTGACAGCAACTAAACTAGCAAAAAAATTGATCAAAATTGCTACTAAAAATTCTAAACCAAAAATAAGAAGAAAATGACTATTAAAATAGGTAATTATATTAAAATTATATCCTATAAAAAAGGCCTCTAGATAAGGTTGCAATAAACTTAAAAAGAAATAAAAAATAACAACTGTAGCCAAAACCCCAATTAAAGCATATACCAAACTAGACACTAAATAAGGGGCGCGGATAAACCAATTAGAAGCGCCGACTAACTTCATAATACCTATTTCTGTACGATGAGTATAAATAGTAACACGAATAGCATTATAAACAACTAATAAAGTAATAAAGATAAAAATAATACTAATAAACATTCCGACTTCACCTACTTTATTAGTTATAGAATTAATTTTTTCCAACATAACCTTGCGATCATCAAAATTCCGCGATTCTATAATATCATCATCAATCTTATTTAAATTAGCAATCAACTCATCATATTGATTAACATCTTTTGGCTTGATAACTAAGCTAGGAGATAACGGGTTTTTGCCCAATTCAATCAATGCCTGTAAAATTTCTGGATTATCTTTATGCTTCTGTTTAAAACTCTCCAAGGCAATTTGTTTAGGGACATATTTAACATCTTCAACTTGTACTAAATTACTTACTTTAGCTTTTAACGCCAAGATTTTACTTTCTTCAGTTTCAGATTTAAGGTATAAACTAATATCTATTTTTTCTTTAACAGCATCAATAGCAGTAGAGCTAATAATTTTAACTACTAAAAGCAGATTAACCGAAACAAGCGCTAAAATTATTATAATAATAGTCACTAAAGATAACCAAATATTACGACTTACATCTTGTAAACTAAATTTTATAACTCTAAAAAAAGATAATAAAAACATAATTTTTTAGCTTCTTAGCTTTTTAGCTTGTAGCTTTTTAGAAATTAATTAATTAACTTGGACGCTCGGTGTCCAAGTTGCCGTTTAATATTTAAAAATTAAACTTTTGACTTTACAGACTTTATGGACTTTATGGACTTTACAGACTTTAAAGACTTTATAATAAATATTTTCCTACTGCTTGATCATTGATTATCATTCCATTTTCCAAAGTAATAACTCTTTTTCTTAACTTATTAACAACCTCTCTATTATGCGTAACTAAAATAACTGTTGTGCCAAATTTATTAATTTTCTGCAATAATTCAATAATTTCATCAGTATTAATGGAGTCAAGATTGCCTGTTGGCTCATCAGCTAAAAGTATTTTAGGACAATGAACCAATGCGCGAGCAATAACTACTCGCTGTTGCTCGCCACCAGAAACTTGCTGCGGATAACGGTGCATTTTTTTTTCCAAACCAACTATTTTCATTACTTGAGGCACTATGCTATTAATTTTTTTTGGCGAATGGCCACAAACCTGCAAAGCAAAAGCAACGTTTTCCAATAATGTTTTTTTATAAAGCAATTTAAAATCTTGAAAAACTACGCCAATCTGCCGACGTAAAATAGGCCTCTCCTTCTGACTAATCTTTGTAATATCCCAACCACCGATTATAATTTTACCTTGGGTTGGCTGTTCCTCACCGATTAATAATTTTACTAAAGTAGTTTTGCCAGTGCCTGACTGACCAACAATAGAAACAAATTCACCTGGCTTAATATGCAGATTAACATGCTGTAAAGCCTTAATATCAGGTGAATAAATTTTAGAAATATTATGTAAATTAATCATTTATTTAATTAGACTATTTAGTTTTTAAAAATATGACCTTCCTGCTAAACCATATAATTGACTTGGTTTATTTTGTATTTTTTTCAACGCATACTTAGCTAAATCTTCAGTTTCTCCAAAACTTTTAGCGCGAGTCGACACGCCAAAAGTAACAATGACAAGCGAATCTAACGAATCTTTTTCAACTCTAATCATCAAACAATAAAGCGCTTCATTAAGATATCCTGTTTTAGAACCTGCAATTTTTAGATTACTGGTATTTATTAACTTATCAGTATTTTTAATACGATGATATTTTTTCGTATTAATTGTTGTAAATTTATATTCAGCTATTGTGCTAGCTTTTTTAATTATCGGATGAGTATAAATCTCTTTTGTTATTATAGCATAATCCAAAACCGAACTAACATTTTGTGGCGACAAACCAGTTGGTTCAACAAAATGAGTAGCTGTTGCGCCCCAGTTAATAACAGATTGATTCATTCTATTGATAAATTCTTCGCGCGACAAACCACTTACTCTAACTAATGTTTCTACTGCATTATTGGCAGAGCCAACCAAAGAAGAATAAACTAAATCTTCAACAGTTAAAGTATCACCATCATTTAATTTTACTCTAGCCACTTCCCCTTTACTAGCATATTTATAATTATATTCTTCGTCCTTAATGCTATAAGAAACAACTTGACTTAAGCTAGGTCGCAAATCAAAAAAAACTTTAATTGCGATTAATTTAGTTAAACTAGCCAACGGTAAAGTTGAACTAGCATTTTTTTGCCAAAGAATCTCGCCAGTTCTTTCATTCATAGCAATAGCTGACTTAGCACTAATAGTAAATTGAGACTTTACTCCTGTTAATGGAATACCGAGAACCTTATTATTATTCGGAGCGATATAAAGCGGTTCAATTCTAACATTAATTACACCGGATCCAATAGCAGCTATTTTTTTAAAAGCAACTTTATCTAAATCAACGACCCGATCAGAATGAATTCTTCTATCTGGACCAGAATCATTAACTACAACATCAACATATTTATTATTATCAGTATTATATACACGCAATTTAGATTTTTTAGGAAAATCTGGAGAAGCAGCAAACAAGCCATCTTTATTTTTATACCAACTAGCTTTCCCGACAACCAAAGCTTCTGGATTAGAAAAAACAGCCAAGCGAGCATATGGCAAACTAATTAAAGCGCGAACAAACGATTTGTCAGGACAGTCAACAGTAGGCAATGGTCGCCATGTAGCAGAGTTTTTCTCATAATAAAAAACTTGTTTATAATAATTAGATGGCTCATCATAAGAAAGTTGAATTGAAAACTGTTTACCGCTGTTATAAGCTAACTTATTTTTAAATTCAAATTGATAAATTTGACTTATTTTTTTTAATTGCCATGGCAAATCTATTTTTTCATCTAATTTAATTACTTCAACACCAGTAGGCTCTTTAAGAACAGCTGGCATTAAAGAAAGTTTTAATGCGCCATAAAAAGCATCTACAACATAACCCTTTACAGTAGTTTCTTGATCTAAATTTATAAAATAAGAACTATCATTAACTGCTTGACTAGTTTCCGTTGCACAAATAAAACCACCGACTATTATTGTAGGGATTAAAATAAAACAAAATATTATTTTTTTCAACATTTGACTAAAAAATTTCATATCAATATAATAATATCATACGAGTCAAAAATTAAAAGCCCTAAATTAACCTTTTAACTTCCCATACTTTATAGACTTTAAGGACTTTATGGACTTTATGGACTTTACAGACTTTTGACTTTACAGACTTTATGGACTTTACAGACTTTTGACTTTATGGACTTTAAGGACTTTATGGATTTTAAGGACTTTATGGACTTTATAGACTTATCGCGGGTATAGTATAATGGTAGCACACGACCTTCCCAAGGTTGAGACACGGGTTCGATTCCCGTTACCCGCTCCAGTAAATAGGTTTTAGGTTTTAGGTTTTAAAAAAAGCTAAAAACTTTTTGTAGTTAAATTATCTAACACCTAAAATCTAACACCTATTCTAGCCCATGTAGCTCAATTGGCAGAGCGACGGTATCGTAAACCGTAGGTTGTCGGTTCGATTCCGACCTTGGGCTCAAAAAATAAATTAATTAATTAATTATTGTTCCTTTAAATTTTTTATTATTAAAATAATTTTTAAGATTATCTATATTTTTACCATTCATAATTACCACTTCTAGTCCTAATTTTTCTGATTTTTGCGAAGCAATCGGATCAAAAGGAGCATTTAACCCTGGATCCCATTTACTGCCAACAATTTTTCTAAAATCTGGCCAACTAATTTTTTCTAACTTTTTGGCATCAGAAAATTTTCTCGGATCTTTATCATATACATAATCAATATTAGATAAATTAATAATAGTTTTAATATCATATTCTTGAGCAAGAATAGTCGCTACATAATCAGTTGACCAACCAGGTTTCCAACCACTAGCTACAACAATACTTTCTTTGCTAAAAATATGAAAAGTTGGGCTTTTAATAATTTGAGGATGAGCCTGCCCACGAAAAATCGTTCGTAAAAGATGAGCATTTAATCGTGTAGCATGAATCCCTAACCAATCCAAATCTTCGGAAGTAATTTTAACTACTTTGCTAGCAGCTGCGACGTAATTTCTAGCAGTCCGTCCACCACCAGCAATAAGATAAAATTTATCTCCTTGTTTAATCAACTGCAAAATTAATTGACGAAATTTTTTCAAAAATTGCCAATCAACTCCTTCTTCAGGAGCAATCAACGAGCCTCCAAGAGAAATAATATAAATTTTTTTTGACATAAATAAATTATATATATTTAATTATTATTATTATTATTAAAAATTTTCTAACAATTATTTATTAATCTATACATAAAGTTTGCCACACTATTTAATAAAAAGCAAAAAAACAAATAAAAAAACCCAATCCTTGACATTCTCTAATTCTTATGTCAGAATAATTAGTTAAATAGATGGCTCTTTGACAATTTTAAAAGAAATTTGTTAAAAGATAAAAAATTTCTCTAATTCTGAAATTCTGGCCTTCGGGTCTAAAAATTTAAAAAAGCGTTTATTCAAAAATAACGCGAGGAGAACGAGATGAGAAGAATAATCGTGACGGTAGTAATTATAATTTTCTTTTTTAATTTAAATTTTGCAATGGCAAGCGATGAGTATGGCGGATCATTGCAACTACAAAGCATTTCTTCTCCGGGTTTAGAGTTTGGAGTCGGGAATAACTGGGTAACTTTTAAAATAAAAGACCCGGAAAAAAAAATTATCTTTAACGGGTTTTTTCAAAAACAAGTTTTTTCTCTAAATAGCTCCTCAGAATGGGAGCTTGGAGTAATAGAAACTGATGGCTTTTTCTTCGCCATCAGAAGTTTAACAAAAAAAGCTCAAAATAAATGGGCAGAAGAAGAAGAAATTTTTTGTGCTAAGATTGGACACCAAAACAATCTTGGCAAATTTAGAATAGATTCGCGAATCGGGGTGGTAAATAAGACTCAAAAGAGTCGAATGAGTTGCGAAGAAGTCAGAATTATTCCAATAAAAATCGGGGCTAGTCTCCCAATTTCTAATAACGGCGAAATACAAGGATGGACAACCTGCTCTCTAAAGAAGTCTTGTTGGGATGAAGTTGGTATGATGGCGAATATAGGTTACTCGCCAATAAAAAGCTCTGGGTTAAATATAGGGTTGACTGGCAAAAGTCAACTATTTAATTCTGAGGTATATTCCAGTTTATGCCAACGAAACGAGCTTGGTGTACAAATTGGATATGACTGTAAGCTTTTTTCTCCATACTTTATCTACCAACAAATATTGGGAAAACCTAAAAATGATGTTGATAGTAAAAGTACAACTATAGGAAGTAATATTGTTATAAAAAAATTGAAAAGCAATATTGCTCGTTCCTATGATCATGGAAATAAAATGACGACAATAAAATACTCCGCTGGATATCCTGCTCTCGGTGGAAATATTTGCTTGTCAGCAAACATCCAGCGAGCAGACTGGATGAAAAAAAATAATACTTATATTCTGTCTTTTCAATTTGGAGGAATTAATAGAAAAGAAGAATATAAAGAGTGCCAATTATATAATGATCCGATTAATCTATGTCGGACATTAGAATTGGTTCCTGATCTTGAAGATGCTAAAAACATCATCAACACGCCAAGAAAAGCGGTTGAAATGATGAAAGGCATCTCGTACACACTAAACTTAGATAAACCAGAAAGTGTGTACGAAAAAAAAAGTGGAGATTGTTGGTCTCAAAATAATCTCTTTTCTAATGTCTTGACGGAAAATGGATATGAGTCTTATGTTCTCTTTTATGCTCCCTTTGGAAGTAGTGATGGACACGCATTTTCTATAGTGAAAAATGCGCGATATTGGTGCATTTATGAATATGGGGAAACGTGGACAACTAACGTACCGTCCAAGACTCCTGTCGAAATGGCAGCGAAAAGGATTTTGTTGACATATCTGTCAACAAAGAATGTCAGGAGAGCAATTCAACCAAACAGCGGAGAATGGATTTCTTTCTTCTGGCAAGAAAGCACGGAGAAGAAATTCTATGACTCCGTTCCAAATAGAGTTTGGGGGGAGCCATTTCAATTTAAAAAATCCTCTTCTCCATTGAGGCAATGCGGAGTAAAAGAGGTAGACGAAAACGGGTGGTTTGAAAAATAAACACCCAAATTTTGATAATCCAAACGACTGTTGTAGTTTCTTTGCAACAGCCGTTTTTAATTTCTCTTTTTTTATTTTAAACTCAAAAGAATATTCAGCGACAAACCTCTTATCTATCTGCTCGCTGTTTACTCCTGGATTCCCGCTTTATGGCTCCGCAGGCTGTCTAAAAAGTCCTTTAACAATTTAATAAAATCAGACAGATTTAGATAAAAATTGCGTTTGTTTTTTAAATAAGGTATCCACATTTTTTTCTGTAATTTTAGTTCTAAATGTGATATACTAAGGGTATAAAATA
>JAURWF010000043.1 GCA_030655095.1 bacterium | reverse complement strand
GGTACCGGACGCGACCACAATGCCTGGGGCTACACGCAATGGCTGGCCGGCGGCGGGGTTAAAGCGGGGACGACCTATGGTTCGACTGACGAAATCGGCTTGCAGGTGGCGGATAAAAGCCAGGCGGTCGATACCTATGACCTGCACGCGACGGTGCTTAATCAGATGGGCTTGGATCATTTGAAGCTGATCTATAAATATCAGGGCCGTTCGGAGCGCCCAACGGTGGTTTATGGCAAGGTTATTAAGGAGTTGATTGCATAGAGATAAGGCGAAAGACGAAAGGCTAAGGGTTTTACCTCGTTTCCTCGTGGCGGGTCGTTGTCATTAAGATGTGCTAGTTCCCAAGCTCCAGCTTGGGAATTCGGTGTGGGAAGCTCCAGCTTCCCGTCTCGCGAAGCTACGACTTATCTCGTTCCCACGCGGCTCGTGGGAACGCGAAGGGCTATCTGGCGCCTGGGACTTTTCGCCCTGCGTCCTTAGCCTGATTTTAAGGTGAATATACAAAATGAGAACTGCGCAATAGCCGCCCGACCCAAGGATCACAATAGTATGCGTAAGATGATTAAGCTCTGCGGAGTTATTTTCGTACTGGTAACCGGCATCGTGTATGCCGAGGCCGAATTCGATTTCGAAGAGTTGATGGAGAAAATAGATACAAACTCCCATAATTTGCAGGGCAACATCTCCAGCAAAGATGCCACTGCAACTATTGCGCTTGCCAAACAGATGCAGAGCGACTTCAAGCTGGTCGAAGGTTTCTTTGCAAAGAGAGGCAATGCCGCCGACGCGGTCGCCGATGCCAAACTATACGAGGACATGGCTGCCGAAATAGTGCAATTTGTGGAAGCGAATAATTTCGAGGCTGCGTCAAACAAAGCCATTGAAATTTCCAAGTCTTGCGATATGGCTTGTCACGATACCTATAAACCCCTTTAAAATCTCAAATCCTCCTGTTAAATTTTAAGAGTACAACTATGAAACGTTTTTTATTGAGCTGCCTGTTGTCGGGTGCAATCACACTGCCCGCCGTCGCGGCGCTACCGGAAGGTCATCCGGCCCCGGATTTTCAGACGCAAGCTTCGCTGGCCGGCAAGGCTTTTAGTTATTCGCTGAAAGAGGCGCTGCAAAAAGGCCCGGTCGTGGTCTATTTTTACCCGTCGGCTTACACCGGCGGCTGCAATATTCAGGCGCATACGTTTGCGGTGAATCATGACAAATTCACCGCCGCCGGAGCCTCCATCATCGGCGTGTCTCTCGACAGCATAGACCGGCTCAACGATTTTTCCGCCGATCCCGAGTTTTGCGGCGGTAAGGTCGCGGTCGCCTCCGATGTCGA
>JAURWF010000015.1 GCA_030655095.1 bacterium | reverse complement strand
GGATGTTGGTATTGTAATCGTAAGTGGCGCTGGTGATGGCCGGTGCCGCCACATTGCTGACGGTGATGCCATTGCCGGTCAGGTCGGCATCGGTGACCCCGGCCGCCGCTCCGGCGGTCCAGTCTTCGGCGGCGGCGAGATTATAGGTGGTGCCGCTGCTCGATGCGGTGCCGCTTTTGTTAATGAACGGGTTGACTGCCGCCTTGTCGGTGGCGCTCAGGGTGAGGGTAAAGGCCGTACCCGAGGTGATTTCCACGTTAGAGGTATCGGTCAAGGTATAAGTCGCCCCGCCTTCGCCGGTGAAGGTGAATTTGTTGGCGACGATGTCGTTGGTCGCACCGGACTTCGACAGGAAGCCGGTGCCGGTCACTACCAACGCGCCGGTGGTGGCATCGTAGGTGGACGAGGTAATCGCCGGCACCGCGACATTGCCGGCGGTGATGCCGTTGCCGGTCAGGTCCGCATCGGTGACCCCGGCCGCCGCTCCGGCGGTCCAGACTTCGGCGGCAGCGAGGTTATAGGTGGTGCCGCTGCTCGACGAGGCGCCGCTTTTGTTAATGAACTGGTTGACTGCCGCCTTGTCGGTGGCGCTCAAGGTGATAGTGAACGAGGTGCCCGAGGTGATCTCCACGTTGGCGGTATCGGTCAAGGTGTAAGTTGCGCTGCCCTCTCCCTTAAAGGTGAATTTGTTGGCGACGATGTCGTTGGTCGCACCGCTCTTGCTGAGAAATCCGGTTCCGCTGACCACCAGCGAGCCGGCACCGGCATCATAGGTGGACGAGGTAATGGCCGGCACCGCCACGTTGCTGGCGGTGATGCCGTTAGTGCCATCCACATCGGTGACCCCGGCCGCCGCTCCGGCAGTCCAGTCTTCGGCGGCGGCGAGGTTATAGGTTGTTGCGCCGGTGGACGAAGTGCCGTTTTTGTTGATCATCTGGTTGATCGCCGCCTTGTCGGTGGCGCTCAAGGTGATGGTAAAGGCCATACCCGAGGTGATCTCGACGTTAGAGGTATCGGTCAAGGTATAAGTCGCCCCGCCTTCGCCGGTAAAGGTGAACTTGTTGGCGACGATGTCGTTGGTCGCGCCGCTCTTGCTGAGGAATCCGGTTCCGGTGACCACCAACGCGCCGGTGGCGGCATCATAGGTGGACGAGGTGATGGCCGGTACCGCCACATTGCTGGCGGTGATGCCGTTGCCGGTCAGGTCCGCATCGGTGACCCCGGCCGCCGCTCCGGCTGTCCAGTCTTCGGCGGCGGCGAGGTTATAGGTGGTGCCGCTGCTCGACGCGGTGCCGTTTTTGTTGATCATCTGGTTGATCGCCGCCTTGTCAGTGGCGCTCAAGGTGATGGTAAAGGCAGTGCCGGAGGTAATCTCGACGTTCGAGGTATCGGTCAGGGTATAGGTCGCTCCGCCTTCGCCGGTAAAGGTGAATTTGTTGGCGACGATGTCATTGGTCGCGCCGTTGAATTTCAGGAAGCCGGTGCCGGTCACCACCAGCGAGCCGGCACCGGCATCATAGGTGGATGAGGTAATGGCCGGCACCGCAACATTACTGGCGGTGATGCCGTTACCGGTCAGATCCGAAGTATCGCCCGCAGTAACTTGAGCGTTCCAATCATCGGCAGCCGCTAAATTATAAGTAGTCGCACCGGTCGAGGCGGTGCCGTTCTTGTTGACGATCTGGTTGATGGCTGCATTGTCGGTGGCGCTTAAGGCCAGCGTAAACGATGTGGCGCTGGTAAGTTCCACATTCGCCGTATCGGTCAGGGTGTACGTTGCACCGCCCTCCCCGGTGAACGTCAGCTTGTTGGCTGTGATGTCGTTGGTCGCGCCCGCCATGGCCTGCATGTTGGTGCCGGTCACCACCAGACTGCCGGTAGCTGCATCATAAGTCGCTGACGTGATTTTCGGGGAGATTGACACCGTAACGGCATTAGTGGCGTCGGCAATATTTGCCGCAGCATCCGCCCCGGTCATCCAATCCTCGGCACCCGCTAAATTGTAGGTAGTGACGTCATTGGAGCTGGTGCCGACCTTGTTCAACAATGCATCGACATTGGTTTTGTCCGCCCCCGTCAAAGTGGTCGTAAACGAGGTTGCCGAAGTAATCTCCACACCCGTAGCATTGGTCAGCGTATAGGTCGCAGCGCCCTGACCGGTAAAAGTCAGTTTCGTGAGATCAATATCGTTATTGGCACCCACTTTCTTGAACAGATTGGTGCCGGTTACCGTCAGTACGCCGGTGTCCGAATCGTAGGTAGACGAGGTAATGGTCGGCGTTTGGACATTGCTGACTGTGATGCCGTTGCCGGTCAGGTCGGCCACCACCGTTGCAACGGCGGTGCCCGCCATCCAGTCCTCGGCAGCGGCCAGGTTGTACGTGGTGGCGCTGGCTGATGCAGTGCCGTTTTTATTCATCAAACCGCGCACGACCACCTGGTCGGCGGCGTTGAGGGTAATCAAAAACGTGGTGTCGTTGGTGATTTCCACATCCGACGAAGTCAGGGTGTAGTTTCCGCCTTCGCCGGTCAGGGTAAGCAATGAAACGGCAACATCGTTGGTTGCGCCGGACTTGGATACCAGATTGGCGCCGGTCACCGTCAGCACGTTGGTGCCGGCGTCATAGGTGGCCGAGGTCACGGTCGGGGCGGCGTAGTTGCTCACGGTGATCGCATTGGTGGTGTCCGTGGCATTGGTGGCATCGCCCCGGTTCCAACTGGCCGCCGCCGACAGGTTATACGTCGCAGTACTCACCGCAGCGGTGCCGTCCTTGTTCAGCAAGGCTTCCACATTGGTCAGGTCGGCTCCGCTGAGCGTCACAGAGAATGAGGTTGTCGAAGTAATCTCCACGCCGGTGACGTTGGTCAGCGTATAGGTCGCCCCGCCCTCGCCGGTAAACGTCAGCTTGGTGAGGTCAATATCGTTGGTAGCGCCGGACTTTGACAGGAAGCCGGTGCCGGTTACCGTCAGGATGTTGGTATTGTAATCGTAAGTGGCGCTGGTGATGGCCGGTGCCGCCACATTGCTGACGGTGATGCCATTGCCGGTCAGGTCGGCATCGGTGACCCCGGCCGCCGCTCCGGCGGTCCAGTCTTCGGCGGCAGCGAGGTTATAGGTGGTGCCGCTGCTCGATGCGGTGCCGCTTTTGTTAATGAACGGGTTGACTGCCGCCTTGTCGGTGGCGCTCAAGGTGATGGTAAAGGCCATACCCGAGGTGATCTCGACGTTAGAGGTATCGGTCAAG
>JAURWF010000032.1 GCA_030655095.1 bacterium | reverse complement strand
ACTGGCAAGGGAGTATTTGAAGTTATTCAAGAGGCTAATAGAGCAGAGGGAATAACAAAAGAGGAAATAGCTAGCGGTTCAAAAGTTCCTAAATATTTTGCTGTTGCCACTGATATAGACCATGATGGAATGTTTCCAGGAGAAGTTTTGGTTACTGGTTTAAAAAAAATGCCTGAAACTATTTATAGCGCAATAGAAGATATTACAAAAAATAATTTTAGAAATGGTTTACATCTCGTGGATTTTAAAGATGGGGATACTGGAATTAGCGAAATGAAATATACAAAAAAATATATTCCCGAAGAAGCTTTGGTCTTGGTAAAAAAAGCAGAAAAATTAATGACTAATAGAGATAAAAGATTGCAAATTCCATTGGATATAATGGACGTTTCCGAGTATGTTAAAAATTTTATTGTTCCAGAAGAATTATTAATTAAATAGACTTATTGTCTTATAAAAAAAGTGAAAATTTTGTTGAAGGAAAAATTTTTAATTATGATTTTAGTATTGGCTTTAATTCCTTTACTAACTGTAAGCTTGTCGTCTTATTTTAGCGCTAGAAAAGTTTTAATGGATGGCATTAAAACTTACAATGAGGTTCTTGTTCATGGTATGGCTTTGGCTATAGAAGATACTGTTTTAAATTATGAAAAAATACTAGAATCTACAGGAGATAATATTAATTATTTTAATACGATTGAAGAAAAAAAAGATTTTATTTTAAAAACTAAAGAAAAATTTGCTTACAATATAAATTTTTTAGCTCTTTTAGATGAAACAGGAAAAGAGATAATTAGAAGTGATGACAACCCGCTTAAAGATAGAAGTGAAAAACCTGAATTTCTTCAAGCTAAAGAAAAAGGACGTTATATCGGTTGGTTAAGCTATAATCCAGTGGTTGATATGCCAACAATAGCTATTTCAGTCCCAGTTATAGAAAAAGATGGTTCTCAAAAAATATTAGTTGCAGAAGTATTTTTTTCTGATATTTGGAATAAAGTATTGTCAGGGTTTACTTCTTTAAAAGATAATATTTATTTTTTAACAAAAGAGGGAAAGCCGATAGCAAAAATTCTTGCTACTACTGAAAATTTTCGTTCAGAGGATTTAAGGGAAGTTGCTGATAATCTTGCTTCAGAAGAAGCTACTTCTTTTGAAGAAATAGATACTAAAATTGGCAAATTATTGTCTATTGCTGAACATATCCCTTCTTTAAATTGGGAGCTTGTGGTTTTTAGACCGACCTCAGAGATTTATAAATCAACGTTAATTTTAGGACAAAGAGCGATTATTATTATAGTAATAACTTTGATTTTTATTCTTTTTGCAACTATAGCTTTATCTAAATTAATTATTGAACCAATTAGAAAACTTCATAAAGGAGTTGAAATAATTGGTCAGGGGGATTTGGATTATAAAGTAGATATAAAAACAGGCGACGAGATTGAGCAGTTGGCTAAAGAATTTAATCAAATGACATTTGATTTAAAAAAATCGCGAGTTGCATTAGAAGAGGCGAATATAAATCTTGAAGAAAAAGTAAAAGAAAGAACAAAAGAACTTCAATCAAAGTTGGAAGAATTGGAAAAATTTCAAAGACTAACTATTGGAAGAGAATTAAAAATGGTAGAATTAAAAAAACAGATAAAAAAAATAGCAAGTAATTAATAATAGTTACTTATGGATTTATTGCAACAGACTAGAAATTTATGTAATTTGTATGAAATAAAGCCTGCCCGTTCAAAGGGGCAGAATTTTTTAATTAAAGAAGAAATTTATGATGAAATTATTGCAAACGCTGATTTAAAGCCAGATGATATTGTATTAGAAGTTGGCCCTGGTTTAGGATTTTTAACAGCTAAATTAGCTAGCAAAGTTAAGCAGGTAATCGCAGTAGAACTTGATGATAAGTTGGCAGAGATTTTACATATTGGTTTAATAGCGCAAGGAGTTAAAAATGTTGAAGTAATAAATAAAAATATTTTGGAATTTTCAATTTCTCAGTTTTTAAATGATCATAAAATTTTATTTTTGAATGATAAACAAAATTTAAAGTTTAAAATTGTTGCAAATTTGCCTTTTAATATAACTTCTATTTTTTTAAGAAAATTTTTAGAAGTAGAGATAAAGCCTGAATTAGTGGTTTTGATGTTGCAAAAAGAAGTGGCAGAAAGAGTTGTTGCTAAGCCACCTAAAATGAGTATTTTGGCTGTGTCAGTTCAATTTTATGCTCAACCTGAAATTATTAAAATAGTACCTGCTGATAATTTTTGGCCAAAGCCAGCAGTAGATTCTGCGATAATTAAAATTGTTCCTAATAATTCTGATTCTGTTTTATTAGGTGAATCGGAAAGAGAAAAAGATTTTTTTAGATTAGTAAAAATTGGGTTTAGTTCAAAAAGAAAAATGTTGAAAAATAATTTAGCAAATGGATATAAGATTGAGCCGAATGAAGTTGAAAATAAGTTGAAAAATATTGGACTAGATGTTAAAATAAGAGCTGAGAATTTGAGTGTTAATAATTGGATAAAATTGTTTGGAGAATTTTGATGAAAAGTGGTATAGTTAGCTTGTTAGCTTTTTAGGTTTTTAGCTTTTTAGGTTATTAGTTATTATGGAAAATAATAATTTTCAAATTGGACAACAAGAACAGCAACCGCTAGGCAGAAAACACAAAATTGCTGCGGGAATTTTGGTTGTTTTTGGTGTTTTTGTTTTAGTTGCTTGGACTATTCAATTGAAAAATAGTATTAGTAGTCCATTTGCTTATAAAGGAGATGGTCAAAATCAGCTAAATAATATTACGACAGAAAATAGTGATGAAATTTTAAAAACTAAAGATAGTGATAAAGATGGTTTATCTGATTGGGATGAGCTTAATTTATACAAGACTTCTCCATATTTAGAAGATAGTGATAGCGATGGATTTTCTGACAAGCAGGAAGTTGATAGTGGTAAAGATCCTAATTGTCCAGCTGGTCGTGATTGCAACGTTGATCAAATTAATCAACAAGCAACTACTACAATTAATTCAGATATTAATAATGTTAATGCAGTTATTGGCACTCAACCAGTTGTTGCGCCTAATTCAAATATTGGTAATGTTGTTGCTCCCGCAAGCGGACAGCCAGATGTTGCGACTTTGCGACAACTATTACTTCAGCAAGGTATGCAAAAAGAAGTTTTGGATAAAATTAGTGATAAGGATTTATTAGATAGTTATGAAGAAACATTAAATAGTTCTTCACAATAGTTGTCTGAACCACTGAAAGTTTCTGAAAAGTTGTCTGAACCACTGATAGTTTCTGATGGGCTCTGAAAATACTGAAAATTACAAATATAATTTCAAATATAATCTTAAATTAAAAAATATGCAAAATATAATTCTTTTAGAGAAAATTGAAAATAAGAGGTTATATGATAAATTAGCAAAAAAAATAATGCAAATGGAGAAAAAGTATGATAAAAGTATTGTTAAGATATTTGAAATAATAAATAAGTTAGTAAAATCAAAAAAATGAGTAAAAAAATAGAAGTAGTAAAAAATTTGATTTCAGTTGATATTATTGAAAATAAGATTTTATATATTCGTGGACAAAAAGTAATGATTGATCGTGATTTGGCAGTGCTTTATGGAGTTGAGACTAAGGTTTTAAATCAAGCAGTAAAAAGAAATATTGAAAGATTTCCTGATGATTTTATGTTTCGGTTAAATAAAATTGAAACTAATGTACTGGTCACAAATTGTGACCGGTTTGCAATATTAAAACATTCATCAAGTTGCCCTTATGTTTTTACTGAACAGGGTGTAGCTATGTTGTCATCGGTGTTAAAGAGTAAAAGAGCTATTGATATTAATATTGCGATAATGAGAACTTTTGTGAATATTAGAAAGTTTGTTTCAACATACGAAGGGTTGGCGATGAAAATAGCGGAGATAGAAAAAAAGTTTGATATAAGAATAAGTGAGATTATGAATATTATTGATAGATTAGTTGATGATAAAAAAGATTATAAAGAAAAAGAGGAAATTGGATTTAAGTGTAATTAGATTATCTGAGTCACTGAAACTTTCAGTGGTTCAGATAATTGTATTTGCAATTTTCAGTATTTTCAGAGCTTTTCAGAAACTTTCAGTGGTTCAGACAAAAAAAAGAAGCCCCCAATGTAACAGAGGGGGCTTACATGCACTTTTTAAATTTTTTTTTGCAATCCAGGCCTTTTATTGGCCGTGGATCGCTGGTTGACCAGATGTGCTGGTCGTCGTTGTAGTGGCTGGTACTGTCCATGGACAAGGAGGTGCTGGGTTTGGATAAGGAATTTTGATCTTTGCATATTTCTCGAAATATGCACGAAGAAAAACCTCTTTTTGCTCGTTATCCATCTTCAAGAAAAGTTTGTAATCATTCCAGTCCTTTTCGTCTTCCCCCCAAATGCATCTTGTCGGGCTGTTGTTGATTCTTAGCAAAAAAACGCTGTTTTTTTTGGGATTCTTTTCTCCCCAGTAAAAACAGAACTCATTTTGCCCAACGACAATTTGCAGCCTTTCTTTCTGTAGAGTTACTTTTTTACAAGGGATTTTTTTTCCCTGTAAAATCTCTTCTATCTCAAACCGCGCGTTTAAGATTTTTGGTATTTCCTCCTTCGGACACATCGCTAGATCGATGAGTGCCCCCAGGATTGTGTCGTCCGCAGACACGATCTTAGCTTCGCTCAAGAAAATACAAAAACAAATACAAACAAACAAACATCTAAACATAACGCACCTCCGACTTACTAAACTATTGTAAAATAAATTTTACAAATAACATCTTACTATATTATTATAAATATGTCAAGCCTAAATAAAATTCAACAAAAGAGAAGTAAAAAAAGTAAAGATTTTTTAAGCTCGTGTGTATTGTTTTTTATAATATTTTTATTTTTAAATTTTAGTGTTAGCGTTATAGGTAATATCGTTAATGCTGCTGGATCAAACATTCCTCCGCCATTAGAATTTACTGACGCTGATGGTGATGGTTTTCCCGATGTTTCTTTGGGAACAGATGAAGCTTATGCTACTGCACAAGCAATTATGCCTGTAATTAAAACAGTTTCTCCAGAAGAGAAAAAAGCGGCTGAAAAAGCAGCTAAAAAGGCACAGAATGCTGAGAAATGGAAAGTGCGGTGGGAAAAGTTAATAAAAACAGTACAAGAAAGAGGATCGAATACATTAGCTAAAGCTGTTTCTACCGCGCTTAATCAGATGGCTTTTGATTTGGCAACATATATTGGCTCAGGAAGAGAGGGGCAAAAGCCAATGTTTATAACAGAAAATTGGGAGGAGTATTATTTAAATATTGCTGATAATGCAGCAGGGACTTTTATTGAAGAATTGGGTAAAGAAGGGATTTTTGGAAAAAAGTTTAATTTGTGTGAACCAGATTTTAATGTTAAATGGAAAATTGGTTTAGGACTAAGAAATCAAGTAAGACCAGAAATGAAGAAGCCTGCTTGTACTTTTATGAAGATGACAAAAAACTGGGAAGAAGCTATGCGTGGAAATGATTTTTTAACTCAATTTCAGGATATGTTTAATCCTCAATCTAATGATTTAGGAATAGCACTTTCTTTGCAGACAAAAATGGCTGACAATATAGATTTATTAAAAGACACAAAAGCGAAAGATAGAGTTGAAGGTAGTGGTTGGTTGGATCCTAGAAATATCGCTGGTAGATTAACAGGCGTTCCAGGCCAGGCAAAATCAGAAAAGGAACAAATTGAACAAATACAAGCAGGAAAATTCGGGCAGTTTACTGGAGATGCTTTGGTAGATGCTTCAAATGTTTTTATAAATCAGTTAGCTATAACTGCGTATAATAAGTTAATGAGAAAGGCTAGTGAAGATAAAGGCCCTTCTACGGAAAAGTATCCTGGTAATTGGGGTGGATTAGATGACTACGCTGGGCAGCCGTATAATGAAGGGGTTTCTGGGGCTAAAGATCGTTTGGCTGGGTTGATTGAGCCGAATTTTACTGTACGAGGTGATTATAATATTTTGACTGAATTAACAATGTGTCCCGATCCTACTAAAGCTGGACCAACAAATTGTGTTATTGATGATAAATTTAGTCTTGCTATTACTGAAAGAAAAACAGTTGGAGAAGCGCTTGGATCGTATTTAAAAAAAGATGGAATTTTTGGTTTTTCTAGCGCAGGAGTTGAGCCAAATTATCTTGAAGGTTTTCCTTATCGTTCAATGATAATTCTTCGTAAGTTTAGGATTTTGCCTGTTGGATGGGAGGTTGCTGGTCAATACATTAAAGATCATTCTAAAGATATTTCTGGCGATCTTACTGATGTTGGTAGAAATAATACTTTGGAAAAGATGGTTGCTTGTTTTGCGTCAGACGATGATTTTAAAGGATATGACGCTACTTGGTGCAGAGGATTAGTTGATCCAAATTGGGTACTTAAAGCTCCTCTTAATTATTGTAAACGAGAAGGGTCTGGCAATGAAATACTTTCTGCGGAAACTTCTGGTGATGGTGCTAGCTCACAATTAACAATCGCCCGTAATGATGAATATTGCGCTGATGAACAATCCTGTATTAAAGAAAAAAATAATGGACAATGCGATATATATGGTTATTGCACAGAAGAAAGAAGAGAATGGAGATTTGGGAATGATGTAAAAACATGCGAGCCAAAATATAATACTTGCCAAACTTTTCGCGGATCAGCTGGCGAGACAGTGTCTTATTTGGAAAATACTTTAAATTACGGACAATGCAATGTTGATAATGTTGGTTGTCTTGCTTATTGTGCTAGCTATAATGCTTCTACTAGTAAATTTACTTGCAATAGCACTAATGTAAGTACTTCTACTAATAATAAAATTTATTTAGATAAAGATGTTCAAACTTGTGAGCAAACAAATGAGGGTTGTCATAAATTTATTAGGCTTAAAACAGGATTAGGTGTTAATTTATTAACTAACTCTAGTTTTGAAGAAGATTTTGCCGGAACTATTTGGGATGGAATGGCAAGCACAACTGATGGATATGATGGCTCTAAGGCTTTGCAATTATCAGGTAATTTATTATCAGGTAATTTAGAAGAAGATATTACTGTTAATGCATTAGTTGGCGAGTCTTTTTCCTTGTCTTTTGCTGCTAAAGAGTGTGCTGTAGGAAATAATTTTCAATTAGCTGATCAAACCGTTGTTCCATTAAATGCAGGAACTGATTGGCAAACATATGAAACTTCATATATTTTGCCAGCTTCTTCTACTACTATAAAAATTAAAATTAATTCAGCTTCTTGTATTATTGATACTATTAAATTAGAACGTGGCGATCCTACAACTTATAGTTCTTATGGAGAAAATGGTATTGTTTATCAAAAATATGCCCCCGGTTATCTAAGTTGTGATGGAATTAATGATCCAAATGAATGTGATAAATATGTTACAGATTGTAAAGCTGAAGATGTTGGTTGTGAATTATATACTTCTATTAAAGATAATGTAAAGATTCCAGCACAAGTAAGAGCAAAAGATTATTGTCCAGATGTTTGTGTCGGTTATAATACTTTTATTCAAAGCAAATCTTCTTTTGATTCTTTGAGTGATTCTTATTTTATACCAAAAACAGCAAAAACTTGTTCAGCCGAAGCTATTGGTTGTGATGAATTTACTAATTTAGATGAATTAGGCAAAGGAGCCGAAGCTAAAGAATATTATTCTGCATTAAGACGATGCATTAAGCCTGATGCAGGTCAATGTGCCGAATTTTATAGTTGGGAGGGATCTGATAAATCAGGTTTTCAATTAAGAGTAGTAAAATTAAAAAAGGCTGGGGAAAATCCCGAAGTAACTGAGAATGATAGTGTTGTTTGTAATGAGGCGAGTTATAAATATTTATCTAATAATCCTAGTTATCAGCCAGATTGCAGGCAATTTTATAATCGTGCAGGGCAAATTTCTTATCATTTAGTTAATAATACAATTAGTTGTTCAGAAGATTGTCATCCTTATCGCAAAACTGCTTTAAGCGATGATTCTAGCTCTACTTGTAGCGAGAGAAAAGGAACTTGGGATGATGACCAATCAGCTTGTATTTATATGGCAATCCCTGGACAAGGAAAGATTTGCTCGGCTTCGCAAAATGGTTGCAGAGAATATGTTGGTAGTACGGGCAATAATATACGTTTTATTTTAAATAATAATTTTGAAGATTTATCAAATCCTACACAAGATTGGATGAGTATTAGCGGGACAACAGTTGAGCAATCTTCAGAAACAGCGATTACTCCTGGTCATTCGCTTGCAGTAAGTGTCGGAAATTATAGTGCAGGCGTTGTTATCGGACAGACTATTTCTGCTGGGCAGGACTATATTTTGTCTTTTGAAATTAAAAAAGGATCAGCTACTCAATTAACTGCTGAATTAACTAATAATCTAGCTACTTCAACTTTTGCAACAGCAATATTGTCTAGTAATAATAATTGGAATTCTTATAAAATTAATTTGACAAATTTAGATCATGAGCCAAATATTTCTGAAAAATTAATTATTAAAGCTAATGGTAATTTTTTTATTGATAATATTAGATTAACTGAAGTTGTTGATCATTATTATTTAATTAAAGATTCGTGGCAAACTCCTGATATTTGCGATAGAGATTTGAATGGTGCAATTTCGCCACAATTTATGTTGCGTTGCGATGCATATAATGATCGTGATAATGTTCTTCATAATTTGCGTAGTTTTAGTGATTTGTGCGCAGAGTCTGCTGTTGGTTGTGAATTAATGATAGACACTAAAAATTCTGATAATTATAAAAAAGAGGTTTTTAACGATAATGATCCTAGCAAAATTACTGTGCTTGAAGATAAAATAAAATATGTTGTTTTTGATAAAAGCAAACAATGTAACGCTGATGATGAAGGTTGCCAACTTTTGGGCAAACCTTATCAATATGACACTAGTTTGTTATATAGTAATGTTTATTTGAAAAATAAACCCGATAAGTATAATGAGATTTTATGTTCTTCAAATGCTATCGGTTGTCAAAAATGGACTGCTGGCAATGGTGATAGCTATTTTAAAAGTCCAGGTGATATGGTTTGTGATTGGAGACAGATAACTGGAAAAGCTACTGACAGTTGGGGTTGGTATAAGAAAAAAGTTAAACATTGCGGTGGTGTTAATGCTAATTCGGTTTGTTTAACTGATAATGATTGTGCTATTGGCGTAAGCTGTCTAGAAACAATAGATATTGTTTGTCCAGTAGATACATTAAAAACTTTAGGCACTGGCGGAGCTTCTGTTTCTCAACCTAAAGATATGTGGGCAGGAATTTGCCCAGCAAGAGAAGCTGGTTGTACAGAATATATTGATCCAATCAGTAAATTTTCAATGGATATAGCTACCGCAACTGTTAAAGTTGAGCCAAATACAGTTTATATTTTTAAAAATGGAAGCATAAACTGCAATATAAATAATCCGATTTTTGATACGGTTGCGCTGCAGGCCTGTATTACTAGAAACTGTTCTAGTCAAATAAATAGAAATAATTGTATTAATTATTATTGTTCTTCTGCAGGAGATTTTATGAGAGATAACTATAGTAACGGGGTAATTTATGAATTAATAAATAAAAATAATTTAGTAGCAGTTAATAGTCTTTCAGCGACTGCGACTAGTAGTAAACAATTTTACACTAGTGATAGTGTTCAGTGTATTCTAACTGGTACAGATGTAGAGCTTAGACGTGCTGTTGTTGGATATAATTTAAAGCAGAATATGAACGCAGGTGATTGCAATGGGATGGTTGATTTTGAAAAAGGGTGTGTTTTATTTAATGAAAGAAGTCAAAATGGTAGTAGTTTATCTAATTTAACGTTTAATGCTAATATAACCGAAAATGATGGTAGCGGTAAGACTGCGGAGGGAGATGTAAATAATAATGCTAATAAATTATTAAAAGTTTCTCCTGATCGTGTTTGTGATAAATGGTTAGCTTGTGAAACAATAACGCAGGTAGCGGGTGTTCCTGGCGGAGTGTGTGAAAAAGTGGGTGTTTGTAATAAATTTAATGATAGCGGAAGTTGTTCTCGGTTTATTAGTAATACTGTAAAACAAAACCAGACAGCCACCAGCACTATTACTGCCGAAGCTATGAGTAATATGTCTGGTTATGCCAAAGTTGGTTGGGCTAATTCTAGTGTAAGTTTTTATCCAAATGATTATTATCCTTTAGGACAAGCTTCCGCTATTGGTTTAACAGCGAGTGTTCTTAACGGTCAATTTGAATCTGTTTTATATAAAAATACAATTACTACAGATGCCTCTGGCACTGAGAGCGTTATTTACAACACAGAAGATCCTGATTGGCCTACTAATTGGGATTGTGGATACAAAGGCAAAGAAGCTGATGAGCAAACGCAGAAAAATTTATTTAAAAATAGTAATTGTCAGATATTAATGGCATCAACAACCACATCAACAACTGTATTGGAAAAATGCAAAGAAATAATTAAAGAAATAATTAATGAGTATAAAAAAATAAACGAGATAGCACAATGTGAAATTATTGATGATCCTATAGAATCGCAAGATGAAAAAATTTGTTTTAAAAAGGATAATAATGGAGATTGCTATGTTTATGCGCCAGAAGGTAGGAATTTTGTAAAATTAACAGCTGATAATAAAGTTTCAACGCTTACTAGTAGCGTAAGTATTCCAGTAAGATACAATCAAGAGTATGTACTTACTGCTTATGTTAATACTCAAAGAATGAACAGAGGACAAGCAAAAATAAAAATAGAGGAATATAAATTAATTGCTATTGCAAGTAGCACAACAGAAGAGCTAATTAGCTCCTCAACTGTTATAAGTGTTGATTCTTCAAAACCTTGGACGCTTGAGATTGGAAAAATTGGAGGCAAAGCATTTAAAACTCAAGCAAGTACTACGAAAATTAAAGTTATTTTAACAGCTAGCGACAATGCTTTAGGAGATTATTATTTTGATGATGTAAAAATTAGACCAGTTTTAGAATCAGCAAATTATGGCGTTACAAATTATGGCGTTAATGGTAAATGGTATACTCCGCAATCTTGTCGGCTTTATCCAAAAAATGATTCATTGTCTTGCGCTTATAATGATGATTCTGGTATGAGATATAAAGGTTGGTATGGTCATTGTCTTGAATATGATCGCTCTCCAGGAGATCCAGATGTTTGTTTACTTTGGTGGTCAGCGCCACCTGAAACTAGCCGTGTAAGTGAATGGTGTGGCGACGGAAAAGTAAATGGTGAAGAAGACTGTGATTGTGGCTCTAATAATGGCGATAAGTGCAATGGAATAGATACTAAAATAAGTACTGGCTCAAATAGGCTTGATCAATATTCCTGCAATAAATGTTATTGGGATGATGGTTGGTGTGGAGATGGGGCTGTTCAAACGGCAAATGGTGAGCATTGTGATTGGAATGAGAAAGATATGATAAATCCTATTTTGAATCAGCAATCTTGTTGGAAGAAGGCAACTGAATTTAATCATGATGGATATACTGATTATTTGCATGGTAGCCTAGGTTGCAATAATCATAGTAATATAAGTAGTAGTACAAGCGAGAGTTATAAACAATGCGAGTTCAATAAGAGTGGGTGTTCAGATAATTTAGTGCGTCCGGTAGTGACTGCTGTGCAGCATAGAAGAAAACAATGTGCGGACGCTGGAGGTGTTGTTTGGGCGCATGCTAGTGGTGTTAGTCCAGCTGATAATGCTGGTTGGCAGGTTACTAATGATGCTGGTGAAATAATTACAGACAGAGTTGGTAACAGCACAACATTAAACGGTACAGAATATCCAACAGTTTATTTTTGTAGATTGCCTGGGGGGGATTGTAATAGCAATGGCAGGACTGAGTGGAATAAGTATGGGGATTGGAGCACGACACAAAAAGTAGCAGAGCATCGCATGGGCTCTGGAAGTAAGATTGAGAGTAACTGCTCTGAGTGGAAAGAGGATGGTTATCAATGTTTAGGTAAAGATGGTGTTCGCAATTTTGGTGGTGATGATAGAGGAAATAGTTACGGTTGGGTAAGTTGTAATGTGCTTGATCATAATTTTATGAATAAGAAGCAAGAATCTTGTACGGCACGGCATCGATGGGATAAGGATGGAGATGGTGGAAGTAAAGATTGTAACACTAGTGCGAAATGTTCAGCGATTGCCACTATCACAGAAATTGGGTGTTATTAGTTTGTCTGAACCACTGAAAGTTTCTGAGGGGCTCTCTGAACCACTGACAGTTTCTGAAAGGCTCTCTGAAAATACTGAAAGCTACAATTACAATTACAATTGTCTGAACCACTGACAGTTTCTGAGGGGCGCTGAAAATACTGAAAATTACAAATACAAATACAAATACAATTACAAATACAAATACAATTATAAATATGGATTATGTTTCTTAAACATTATTCAACAGAAAAATTAAAAAAAGAGATATTAGAGATTATTGGTAAACATCTTGATCTTAAAAAATATCGTGTTTTTTTATTTGGTTCTCGTGTTACAGGTAAAGGAGACGAGCGATCAGATATTGATATTGGGATAGAAGGGCAAGAGCCAATTTCACTTAAAATTATGAGCGAGATAAAAGAGGAAATAGAAGAATTACCGATTCTTTACAAAATTGATGTTGTTGATTTTAAAACTGTGTCTAGTGATTTTAAAACTGTCGCGCAACATAATATAGAATTTATTTTATAAAAAATATGGAAAAATTAGAAGCAATTATTAAACAATTTGAAAAAGCGTTAATTCGTTTTACCGAAGTTTTAGATGTTCCAGAATCTGATATTGTTCGTGATTCTGCTATTCAACGTTTTGAGTTTACACTTGATTTGTCATGGAAGATGGTTAAGGCATTTTTAGAGGAAAATAATGGGATTATTTGTCGCTCGCCTAAAGAATGTTTTCGTGAAGCTTATCAGCAAGGGATTATTAAATACAGCGATGATTGGATGAATTTTGTTGATATGCGTAATGAAACAGTTCATACTTATAAAGAAGAAATAGCAGAAGAGGTTTATAGTAAATTACCCGACGTGCTTAAACATTTTAAAGATTTATTAGCAGGAATAAAAAAGGAAGTTATCTGAACCGCAGAAACTGTCAGTGGTTCAGACAGCTTAGACAGTTAAAAAAGTTTTAGGTATGATTAAAAGATATAAACAATTAATAAAAAGTTTTAGGTATGATTAAAAGATATATTAAAAGAAATTTCTATTTAGCAAAACTAGCGCCATTTTTTAATAAAAATGTTATTAAAGTTATTGTTGGGCAAAGGCGAGTCGGAAAAAGTTATTTGCTTTTTCAAATTATGGATGAGTTGATAAAAAAGGGCGCTAAAAGAGATGATATAATTTATATTAATAAAGAGCTATATGAGTTTGAGATGATTAAAGATTACAAGGATCTTCTTATTTATATAAAAAAATTAGCTGGTAATAAGAAAAAGTATATTTTTATTGATGAAATTCAGGATATAATAAAATTTGAAAAAGCTTTAAGAGATCTATCGGCCGGAGGTAAACATGATATTTATTGCACAGGTTCTAATGCTAATATGTTGTCATCGGAGTTGGCGACATGTCTTTCGGGTAGATATGTTGAAATTGAGGTTTTTAGTTTGTCATATCCGGAATTTTTAGTTTTTCATAAACTTGTAAATACCGAAGAGGCGTTGTTTAAATACATTAAATATGGTGGTTTGCCATATTTAATAAATCTGGAACTTAATGATCAAATTGTGTATGACTATTTAAAAAATATTTACAATACAATTTTATTTAAAGATGTGGTTAAGCGGTATAATATTCGTAATTTGGATTTTTTAGAAAGGCTTGTTGAATATTTAGCTGATAATGTAGGCAGTTTAGTCTCGGCAAAAAAAATTAGTGATTTTTTGAAATCACAAAAAATTAAAATGGCTCCTAATATAATTTTAAATTATATTCATTTTTTAGCATCGTCATTTTTTATTTTTAAAGTAAGAAGGTCGGATGTAAATGGTAAAAAAATTTTTGAAATTAATGAAAAATATTATTTTGAAGATTTAGGACTTAGACATTCTATAATTGGCTACAGACAGACTGATATTAATAAAATATTGGAAAATTTGGTTTTTATGCATCTTAAAGTATCTGGGTTCAAAGTAACAATTGGTCAGTTGGGTAAAAAAGAAATTGATTTTGTGTGTGAAAAAAAAGGAGAAAAACTTTATATTCAAGTTGCGTATCTTATAAGTAGCGAAGCTGTTAAAGAAAGAGAGTTTGGTAATCTTTTAGCAATAAAAGATAATTATCCAAAATTAGTGGTATCAATGGATAAAATGGTTGAAGGCGGGGTTGAAGGCGTTAAGCATATGAATATTTTGGATTTTTTAAGCAGATTGCAGTAATTGAAATTGTATGAATCACTGACAGTATTTTCAGAGCCCCTCAGAAACTTTCAGTGGTTCAGATAATTATGGTAAGATAAATAAAGAGAATGGATAATAAAAATTTATGGAAAATAAAGATAGTAGATTAATGAATAATACTTTAAATCCAGAACAGCAAAATAGTGTTGCAAGAGAATTAGCAACAAAAAAAAGAGAAGAAAATAATGAAGATGATGATACAAATAATGAAGAAAATAATACTGAAAGCAGTACTCTGCGGGAGCAAGTAATGGAAGCGAGAAAGAAAAAAGAAGCAGGATTAAAAAAAGAAAGTTTAAAAACAGGAGAATCAGCAACAGACGAATTGTCTAAAAGAGCATCTACTCAAGTGTTAAATTCTTTATGGGAATTAACAGCGTCATGGGTTGGCTCTATTCCTGGTTTTCTAGGATTAAATATTCTTGCTTTTTTAAAAATAACAGGAATAGATTTATTTGGAGTAGTAGAAAAAATTAAATTTAGATTAGGAGATAAAATTGGTTTAGCGTTATTAGATTTGGTGGTTGGGGTAGTTATTTTGGGAATATTGGCATTATTTCTTTTAATCTGCAATATAATTCAAAATCCATTGAGTTATATAGGAGAGGTTTTAAAGATGCTTTGGGGCAGAGTCGTAGGTAAATAAATTTGGAATTTTTTATATTAAAAAGAGTATTCGGCGACAGTGCCATGTCATTGCGAGGAGCTGTAATCAGCGACGAAGCAATCGCTGGTCAGAAAATACGTTCGTGAATTTTTACCAAAGTTTCGGGCTCGCAATAACAGATTTTTAGGATTGTGAGCAGTTACTAAATTGGATAGTAAAAAAAAGTTTTAGGTATGATTAAAAGATATGTTAAATGAAAATTAATTTTTTTAGTAAAAAATATTTTTTTCTTGGATTGATATTATTATTAATAGTATCAGGAACTTTTTTTATTGGACATTATGTTTTTGCTGGCCCCGACGATATAGGAGTTGGAATAGCTAAAATTTTAGGTTCTTTAATCGCAGTTATCATTAATGGTATTGGTCTTATATTGATTGCTTTAATTAATATTCTAATTCTTGTTTGTAGTTATAATGGATTTATAGATTCATCAGCGGTTTCTAACGGTTGGAAAATTGTTAGGGATCTGTGCAATATGTTTTTTATTTTAATTTTGTTAATTATTGCTTTTGCAACGATATTAAGGCAGGAGAATTACAGTGTTAAAAAGTTATTACCGAAACTTTTATTAATGGCTATTTTAATAAATTTTTCTAAGACAATTTGTGGGTTAATTATAGATTGCGCGCAAGTAATAATGCTTACTTTTGTTAATGGTTTTAAAGAAGTAGGTAGGGGAAATTTGGCAGATATGTTGGGGCTTAAGGATATATATAATATTAGCGCAGATGCAAAGGATGTTAATACTCTTACTGTTCTTGGCTCTTATATATTGGCGTTGATTTATGTGCTTATTTCTTCAGTAGTAATTGCGACTATGCTGGCCGTGTTAGTGATGAGAATGGTGATGTTATGGATTTATATTGTTTTATCTCCATTAGCTTATTTATTAGCAGCTTTTCCAGCTGGTCAATCATATTCACAACAGTGGTGGAAAGATTTTACCAGCAATGTAATTGTTGGTCCAGTTTTAGCTTTTTTTATTTGGTTGTCATTTGTTTCTGCTTCATCTACAGCAGGATTGATGGCAAATATTAATAAAGGTAGTAATGTAACTTTAGCTACAGGAATAACAGAGGCAGGGAGTACTGATAATTTGATTAAATTTATTATTTCTATTGGTATGTTAATCGGTGGATTAATGATTGCTCAACAGGTCGGCGGAGCAGCAGGCAAAGTCGCAGGAAAAGGAATGGCAGCAATTCAGAAAGGACAAGGGTGGGTTGCAAAAAAAGGAAAAGAGGCATTAGTTGAAAGAGGAAAAATAGGCGCAAGTTTAGCATTGAGAGGAGCGGGCACAGCAGTTGGTGCTTTTGGTGGCAGTAAATTCGCTGGCAAATTTCTTGGTAGTGGCGCTGAGTCTATAAAAAAAGCTGGTAGCTTTGCTAATCAATGGGGGGTAGATTTGCATGGGGGCGTAAGAGATGAGCAAGTAGCCAGAAGAAGAAAAACATTAGAAAAAATGGGACTAGGATCAGGAGAAGGTGAAGGACAGGAAAAATTAAAAGAGTTAGCTGAAGATAAAAATATAAAAGGACTAAAGAGAGGAGCAACACTAGTGACTGCAGGAGCACTTGGAGGAGGCTCACCTCTTGCAATTGGCATGGTTGTGGCCGGTATAGCAAAAGCAATAAAGACTAAAAAAGGTTTTACAGCCGATGCTTTAGAAAGAGCGGGAAAAGGAAAAGACGTGATAGATGCTGAAAAAGAAAAGAAATCAGCAGAAGAGGATAGGGAAAAGACAAAAGAACAAGTAAATACAGATGCTGAGCCTGAAATAGGAAGAGTTGAGAGACAAAAGAGTAATATGTTAGAGCAAATTAAAATTAGAAGAGAATTAGAAATTGGGAATCTTCCACAGCTAGGAATTGCTAGCACTGTTGTAGAAAGAAAACGTCACGAAGCTGATGTAAAAACAATTAACGTTGAACAAGACAATAAACAGAAAAATGCAGAAGAATTTTTTGAAGAGAAAAAGGATGCTATTTATAAAAGACATGCTACTAGTCGTGGTTTGGACGCAGCTAATAATAGAGTAAAAACAGCTAATGACGACTTAGAAACAAAAAAAGAAAGAAGAAATTCTTTTCAAAAAGGAATGGTGGATATGTCAAAAGAAATGCTTGGACCAAACGAGCTTACAATAAAAGCCATAGAGAAAGGAACAGTAGAAAATAAAGCGAATAAAGAACGCAGAGAAAGTCTTACTAATGAGGGTTTAGATTTTGGTGATTTTAAAAATGCTTTTTATTCACAAAATGGTCCTACTTCTGGTCAAAATAAATTATTTGATTTATTAGCTGATGGGACAGTAAAATCAAAAGCTTCAATGAGAAACATGATAAAGGTTTTGAAAACATTAGAATTTAAAAATTTATCTAATAATGAGAAATTAGGGGTTATAAATTTAAAGCAAGGAGTACAGGCGCAAATAAAAGGTGGTAAATCTGTTGATAAGGATTTAATAGACGCGCTTAATAGAATTAATACGGAGATGATGGAAAAGGGCAGATTAAAAGAAAATAAAAGAGTTGATGAGTATGATGTTGTTAGTAGAACATAAATAAAAAATATGATTTATATTGAAGAGGCTTTAGAAAAATTTAATAATTTTCCTCCAATAGTCCAACTAGAATTTGGTAGTGGCGTATTTATGGTAAAAGTGAAAAAAATAGAGGAAAAGTATAAAATCGATTTAAGTTCGCTTATTATTTTTGTTGCCGTTGATGAATTAAAAGGCGAGGAAATTATTAAATATTTACAAAGAGAGTTTGAGCTAGATAGAGAAGTTGCTGAAAAAATTGGAAAAGATTTAGATGAGTTTATTTTTAATCCAATTATTAGGAGATTAAATTTTTTGAATTTAGATCAAAATAAACAACTCTCATTTTTGGAAGAGAAAAGTGTAGCTGAAGAAATATTTAAACAAGGGTTGGTTAATGAACTAAATAATCATTTTGTTATTGCTGAAGCTGTTAATGCAAAGCTTTTTTATATCTTAGCTAATGATTTAAATTTTAAAAAAGAACTTGAGAATGCACTTTATGTTAATCAAGAAAAATTAACTCATAAGGAATTTATTTTGGATGGTAAGCCTCATTCTCCAAATATTGGAAATTGGTTAAAAGATTTTATTAAGAAAAATGGGAGCGGGATTTTTGATAATTTGGTTTTAGCAGAATATTTAATTAATTCAGAAAATGCTAAAAAATTAGAAAGTAAAGAAAGAGAATTGTTAAGAAAATTATTATTATTATATCGTAATATAAAATTTTTCCCAGAAAGTATGCCAACAGACACTGGCGAAGGTTGGGAAATAATTCCGATAGATGAGATTGAAGAGAAAATAGTAAAAACAGAAGAAATTAAAGCAATAGAAGCTAAAACAGAAATAAGTGAAAAAGATAATTTAATTAAAATGGCAGAACAATATCCAGTTGATAGTTTAGAAAGAAAAGCTATTGAGGAAGAAATGGAAAAAGTAAGAAGTTAAAAAAAATTGAGATAAGAAGAAAAAGATTAAACGACAAAGTACAAATTAAAATTAAAAAATATTAACATGCAAGACAATCACATCGCTATATTTAAAAACAGGAAGATTAGAAAAACTATTTTTAATAAAGAATGGTGGTTCTCGGTTGTGGATGTAGTTGAGGCGTTGACTGATAGCGTGAAGCCACGTGTTTATTGGAATGCCATGAAAACGAGAATCAAAAGTGAGGATGGGGTTGAGTTGTCTACAATCTGTAGACAACTGAAATTAATAGCTAATGATGGCAAATATTATGAAACCGACTGCGCTGATACCGAAGGCTTGTTTCGTCTTATTCAATCTATTCCATCGCCTAAAGCAGAGCCGTTTAAGCGCTGGTTGGCTAAAGTTGGTTACGAGAGAATACTTGAAATTGAAAATCCAGAGTTGGCGACCAAGAGCTAAAATTATTAGAATTGTTAATCTTTAAATTATCAATAATTTAGGGATTTACATTCCATAAATTTGACATATTTTATGGAGTTGTCAAAATTTTTTTGCTAATATGTAAAAAGAGATTGCCGCGCTTTGATTACAAAGCTCGTAATGATAAAATTTTTTTATGCTTGATTATCTAGACAAATTTGATAAATTGCCCGCAGAAGCGAAGCAAAAAATTTCTTCTCAGGCTGTTGTATCTAAAATTACCCAATTAGAAAAAGAATATGGGGTAAAATTGGCAGTCTTAATTATAAAAGTAATAATTAAAGAAATTACTTTAAGTGATTTAGAAAATAATTTAGCTGTTTCTTTGGGGCTAGCTGATGCTCAAAAACTTGTTAAAATTTTGCAAACAGAAATACTATTTGAAAAAGCTGAACAACCTTTTGTAAAATATGCTGGTGATGGAGAAATTTCTAAGTCATTATCAGAAGTTGAAAAAACGTCAGTCAAAGGTGCTAGTTTCTTTTTTTCATCTGATGACGAGGCTGAAGTGACGAAACTTACTGAAGAAATTAGTAATTATTCAAACAAAGCTGTGCCAGAAGAATATTTACTTAATCAAATAATTAGTCAAGCAAAAATTAATTTTAGTTCAGATGTTTTAGCTGGAAGATTTAAACAATTTTTAAAAACTTATTTGCGTGGAATTAGAAGCAGAATTGAAACTAAACAAGCGCTGATTAAGTCATTTGAAACTGGCGGTTTAAGTTTTGACGATGATTTAGCCGAGCAAGCTTTATCTATTACTGACAGTAATTTAAAAAATTCTGATCAAAAACAAGAGCAAAAACCTTTGGTTAAAATGGACACAGTGGAAATTAAAAAAGATGTTATGGCTAGTTTGAAAAATATCGGAGTTCGTGATTTTGAATATGATTTAACAGCTTTGGCAAAACAAAAAAAGGTTAATGAGAATATACCAGAGGAAGAGTTAAAAAAAGAAGAGGTGTTTAAAAAAATAGATACTACTTATGAACTTGCTCCGTTGGTTCCTGCAAAAATTGAAATAGTTAAGTCAGTTGAGTTAGTTAAAAAAATACCGTTGCCTCCGCTTCCAGTAGCTAAGGCAGTTGAGCCTATTAAATCTGTTGAAAAATTGCAACAGCAACAACCAGTTTTAAATCAAAGCACAATAGTAAAAGAATTAAAAAAAGAGATTTCTCAAAAAAATATTAATTTATCACAGTATTCAATTATTAGGCCTCAGACAGAGTCAGCTAATAAAATTAAAATAGAGGATATTAAATTTGTGCCTCGGATAATGAGTCCGATTGATGAATTAAAATATCTTGATCTTGTGAATTTTCGACGTTTAGGCGCAGACGCAGGAAAAGCTGTTGAAAAAATTAAAGAGAAAATTAATTTATTAGAAGAAGAAAAATACACTAAACGTTTAGAAGGGATTAAAGCTTGGCGTTCCAGTTTTGTAAATAAATTATATCTAAATATGGGGCAATCTGGCATTAGCGCTAACAAATCAATTAATGTTATAATAGAGGAAAGAAAAAAGAAAAAAGAAGATTATTTAACGATTTCTGAGTTTGAAGCTATTATGGACCTAAATAAAAGTTTGCGATTTTAGCTAGCTTCTTAGCTTCTTAGTTTTTTAGGTTGTAGCTTTTTAGGAAATTTCCTAAAAAGCTACAACCTAAAAAGCTACAACCTAACTTAATGTATGCAACAATTTACTATTCCACAATTTATTGACGTTGAAGACAAGATTATCGGACCAATAACAACTAGACAATTTGTTATTTTGTTGGCCGGGGCTATGTTAATTGCGGTTTTTTATAAAATATTTGATTTTACTTTATTTATAGTTGCTAGTATTTCAGTTCTTATAATTGCAGTCGCTTTTTCTTTTATCAAAGTTAATGGTAGGCCACTTCATTTTTTTATTTTAAATATAACTCAAACATTAAAGCGGCCAGGAGTACGCGTTTGGAATCATACTATTGGTAAAATTGAGGCAGAATATGAAGTAGAAGATAAGAAGCAGATAGAACAGGTTATTCCTTCGGCTAGGCGTTATAATGCTTCTCGTTTAGCAGAATTATCTTTAATTGTTGATACTAAAGGCGCGTATAAAGGAGAAGAAAAAGTTAAAAATTAAAATTAAAATTAAAATTAAAAAATGCCTAATAAACTAAATGCAAATAAAATAACTAGTTCAACTCAGCAATGTCTTGATATTGCTGAGATTAGAGATGATACAATTATTATGCGTGATGGGACATTGCGTGCTGTTATTATGGTGTCTAGTATTAATTTTGCTTTAAAAAGTGAAGATGAGCAAGATGCTATTATTATGTCTTATGTAAGTTTTTTGAATAATTTGGATTTTTCTTTGCAAATTGTTATTCAGTCACGCGAGTTGAATATTGATAATTATATTGGTACTTTAAGACAGAAAGAGAAAGAGCAAACTAATGAGTTATTAAAAATGCAGACAACTGAATATATTCAATATATTAATGAATTAATTTCTTTAGGCAAAATAATGAACAAGAAGTTTTATGCGATAGTGCCATATAGTCCAATGTCAGATAAACAAAAAGGTTTTTTTTCTAAATTACTTGAATTATTTAAACCAGTCTCTTTAATAAAAATGAAAGAGGAAAAATTTTTGCAAAGGCGCGTTGAATTAACTAGACGAACTGATAATACAATCGGTGGATTAGCTTCGCTTGGTATTAATTCAGCAGTTTTAGATACTCAAAGTTTAATTGAATTATTTTATAATACTTACAATCCCGAAACATCAGCTAACCAAAAATTAGTTGATGTTAGCCAGCTAAAGATAGAATAGCAGGTGTTAGGTTTTAGCTGTTAGAAAATTTCCTAAAACCTAAAACCTAACACCTAAAACCTAACACCTATTACTATGTTTAAATTAGAACAAATTAAAAAATCTGAAAAGCAAAGTTCGCGTGTTCAGGCAACATCTAAAGCGCAACAAGCAAAAAAGATAGCGCAGATTCCTGAATTAACAATGGAGATGGTAGAGGCTGAAAAGACTTATCGTCAAGGAGCCATTTCTATTAAGGACTTAATTGCTCCAGCAAGTTTTCAAGTTAATCCTAATTATTTAAGATTGGGAGGAAAATATGTTAGAACGATTTTTGTTGTAAGTTACCCACGTTTTATTAGTATTGGTTGGTTTGCGCCGATTATTAATTTAAATTCAACTTTTGATATTGGGATGTTTTTTTATCCAGTGAATAGCACAGTAGTTTTAAAGCAACTTAAAAATAAAGTTGGTAATTTAGAGGCGCAAATAATTTCTGATGCAGAAAAAGGCGCTGCGCGTGATCCATTGAGAGAAACAGCTTTACGAGATATTGAAGCTTTGCGTGATGCTTTAACACAGGGGACAGAAAAATTTTTTCAATTCGCTTTATACATCACTCTTTATGCTGATAAAATTGAAGAGCTTGATAAATTATCTAATGATGTTGAAAATATTTTTGGTTCCCGATTGGTTTATTCTAAAAGAGTTTATTGGCAAGCAGAACAAGGATTTAATTCAACATTGCCATTAGGAAATGATGAATTATTTATAGCTTTTAATATGAACTCTTCGCCAGTTGCGTCTTCTTTTCCTTTTATTTCAAGTGAGCTTACTTCTGACAATGGGATACTTTATGGTATTAATCGTCATAATAATAGTTTGATTTTGTTCGACCGTTTTAGTTTGCAAAATGCTAATAGCGTAGTTTTTGCTACTTCTGGGGCTGGAAAAAGTTATACTATTAAATTAGAAGTTTTGCGTAGTTTGATGATGGGGACTGATGTAATTATTATTGATCCTGAAAATGAATACAAACATTTATCTGAGGCCGTTGGCGGAACTTACATTAATATTTCTTTGGCTAGCGATAATAAAATTAATCCCTTTGATTTGCCTAGGTCAGTAAGTGGCGAGTCTAAGGCAGAAGATATTATTAGAAGTGGCGTTATTACTGTTAAAGGATTAATAAGATTAATGTTGGGAAATTTGTCGCACGAAGAAGATTCTATTGTTGATCGGGCATTATTGGAAACTTATGCTAAAAAAGATATTACTGCTGATTGTGATTTGACTAAAATAGAAGCGCCGATTATGCAGGATTTTCAAGATATTTTAGAAGGCATGGAAGGCGGAGCAAGTTTGGCTATGCGTCTTAGAAAATACACACAAGGAACTTTTGCCGGTTTGTTTAATAGCCCGACTAATGTTAAAATGGACAATCAATTAATTTGTTTTTCTGTTAGAGACTTAGAAGATGAGTTGCGACCGATTGCTATTTATGTAATTATTAATTATATCTGGAATGTCGTAAGAAGCGAATTGAAAAAAAGAGTTTTAGTGATTGACGAGGCATGGTGGTTGATGCAACATGAAGATAGCGCGAAGTTTGTTTATGCGTTAGTTAAACGTTGCCGTAAATATTATTTAGGTGTTACTACTATTACTCAGGATGTCAATGATTTTTTAGTTTCACCTTATGGACAGGCAATTGTTACCAATTCGGCATTACAGCTTTTGCTTAAACAGTCTCCAGCTTCTATTGATTTAATTCAAAAAACTTTTGTTCTTACTGAGGGTGAAAAATATTTATTATTAGAATGTGGAGTTGGTGAAGGAATCTTTTTTGCAGGAAATAAGCACGTAGCTATAAAAGTAGTAGCTTCTTACACTGAAGATCAATTAATAACTTCTGATCCGCGACAATTATTGGAAATTGAAGAAGCTAAAAAAGAATTTGCAGCATCACAAGAAGAAGATAGTCTATAATATTAAAAATTTTAAAAATTTATTATTATGAGTAGAAGAACAGTTGGTATAATAATTATTCTAACAGGACTAATCCTTATTTTTGGCATAGTTTATGTTATTTTTATATATAAATTTACTTCTCAGCAACCCGAAGCAGTAGAAAAAGAGCCAGTTATTTCAGATCAGCCAAAAAAACCGATTGAGCAGACAATCGCTGTTCCTCCAACAGGCACGACTATTAAAGTGGCGCCAATAAAAAAGACTGAAATTAATCAGGACGATTTAGCAAGGATTGCTTCAGCTTTTACTGAGAGATTTGGTAGTTTTTCTAATCAGTCGGATTATGGAAATATACGTGATTTAAAATTATTTATGAGTTCTAAAATGCAAACTTGGGCTGATAATTATATTAGTCAAGCGCAAGCGAGTAATCAACAAACAGCTATTTATTATGGCATCACAACAAAAGCTATTACTACTGAGGTTAAGCAATTTGATAGTGAATCTGGTCAAGCAGAAATTTTAATTAAAAATCAGAGAAAAGAAGCGATTGGCACAACAATTAATGCTAGCACTTTTTATCAAAATATAATAATTAAGTTTATTCGCGAGAAAGGTGCTTGGAAGATTGATAGCGCAATTTGGCAGGAGAAATAAATGTTATTTTCTTTTAGTAAATTAATTAAAAATGCCAATGAAATTTGGGTATTTTTTTTAGATTTAATTTTTCCTAAGGAATGCTTGGGTTGTGGTCGTGAAGGGACATGGTTGTGTCAAAAATGTTTTAGTAATATAAAATTAAGATCAGAACATTCCTGTTTGGCTTGTAAACAAAAAACTAGTTTTGCTCAATTTTGTCCAAGTTGCGTTTTAAATTATGATTTGGACGGTGTGCTTATTGCTGGTTATTATGAGCAAAAAATTATTAGTAAATTAATTAAAAGTTTTAAATATTATTTTATTAGAGAGTTGTATCAAGATTTAGGTAAAATTTTAATTTTATTTTTAAATGATTTTCTTAATAAAAAAGGACAAAAATTTAATTTTCAAGAATGTTTAATTATGCCGGTTCCTTTGTCAGCTTATCGTAGGCGGTGGAGAGGCTTTAATCAAGCAGAAATTTTAGCTCGTTTGGTGGCAGATCATTTTAATTTAGAATTGAGTGTTAATGAGTTAATTAGAAATAAGCATACTAAACCGCAAGTAAAATTAAATAAAATGCAAAGGGAAAATAATATCAAAGGTTGCTTTAGTTGGTGTGCAAATAATTTAGAAGGGCGTCAGATTATTTTAGTTGACGATGTAGTTACTACAGGGGCGACTTTAAACGAGTGTGCAAAGATTTTAAAACATCACGGTGCTAGCAAAGTTTGGGGGTTGGTAGTTGCTAATGGATAGGGCGTGTTTTGTATTTTGTATTACAACTTCAAAAATCTGTTATTGCGGGTTTGTAATCAGACGAAGCAATCTCCTGTAAAATTTACAAAAGTGTCTCTTAATCAGAGATTGCTTCGTCGCCTGATTACAGGCTTCTCGCAATGACATAGTTTTGGCTTGATAAAATTTAAATCAGGTGCTATTATCAAAAAGAACTCAGCATTTTTATTTGTCTGTGTTTTATTGGTTTTTATTAAATTTTGTATTTTACAATAAAATTTTATACAAAATACGGCATTTGGCGACAAATCCAATATGTCTTCGTAGTGAAACGGATATCACGCTTGGCTTCGAACCAAGTAATCCAGGTTCGAATCCTGGCGAAGGCACTATTTCAAACCAATTATCAATTACGAATTATAAATTATAAATTATAAATTATAAATTGATAATTCGTAATTGATAATTGTCACGGCGACGTAGCTCAGTTGGTTAGAGCGTAGCACTCATAACGCTAAGGTCAGTGGTTCAATTCCACTCGTCGCTACAAAATTTGTAGGGGCATCCCTTGCGGGTGCCCAAATTTTAATAATAGAGGTAATAGGGCGGGGGCAATCCCCGCCCCTACGGGTATAAAAATATAAGCACCGTTAGCTCAGTTGGTAGAGCAGCTCCCTCTTAAGGAGATTGTCGCAGGTTCAAATCCTGCACGGTGCACTGAAAATAAAAAAAGCCATTTTGAGAAATTAAAATCAAAGATGGCTTTTTTTATTTTCTTGATCTAATGTTTTTTAGTAAATTTATAAATTGAAAATTGTTTATAAATTAAAAATTAATTTATGCTCTTTCTACATATTCCCCTGTGTCAGTATTTACTATAACTGTTTCACCTTCGTTAATAAACATTGGTGCGTTAATTTGAACGCCAGTTTCTAATTCAATTATTTTAGTAACATTTCCAGCTGAATTACCTTTAACTCCTGGTGGAGCGCTTGTAACTTTTAAAGCAATTTTAATCGGTAATTTCATTGCTACAGGAGAACCTTGAAAATAAAATATATCAACATCTGTGCCTTCTTTTAGGTAATTTATTTTATCGCCGACTTGTTCTATCGGCAGACCAAATTGCTCATAAGTTTCATTATTCATAAAACAAGCTTCAGCGTCAGTTTTATATAAATAATTTGCTTTATTAGTTTCCGTAACTGCTTCATTAGCTTTGTCATTGCCTTGAAAAGTTTTTTCTATAACATTGCCATTGATTAAATTTTTAAGTTTTGTTTTTAATACAGCACCACCCCGTCCCATTTTATGATGGTCAGCTTTAATAACAACAAAAGGCTCATTAGCAATTTCAAGTAATTTACCTATTTTAATTTCATTTAAACTTAACATGAAGTTGTTTATTATTTACCAGTAAAGGGCAATAAAGCCATAATTCTAGCTCGTTTGACAGCTAACGCTAATTTGCGTTGATGAGTAGTACAAACTCCTGTTCGTTTTTTTGATAAAATTTTGCCGTAAGAATTGATAAAACGACGTAAAAGTTGAGTATCTTTGTAATCAAGATCATTAATATTATTTAAACAAAGATAACATTGTTTTGCTTTTTTTATTGCATTTTCCATGTTGGTATAACTAAAGTTATTTATTTAAAACGTATTTATTAAAAAGGAATATTTTCTACTCTAATTTCTTCTTCTGTAGGATTGACTCCAGCATTTTCAATTGGTTCGTCAATGTCAATTATAGGTTCGCTTGGTGCGATTGGTTGTTTGTTAGGAATTGCTTGATTGCCATTATTCATTCTGCTGTCTAGCATAATCATATTTTCAGCAACAATTTCTGTGCGATATCTTTTAATTCCGTCTTGACCAGTCCAATCTCTAGTTTGTAAGCGACCTTCTAAATAAATTTTTGAACCCTTTTTCAAATACTGTCCACAAATTTCTGCTAATTTTCCCCATGCGACAATATTATGAAATTCAGTTTTTTCTTGTTTTTGTCCAGACTGATCTGTCCATATAAAGCTAGTAGCTATAGAAAAAGAAGTAACTGATTTACCAGTTGCAGTACTTTTAATTTCAGGGTCTCTTACTAAATTGCCAATAATTTGGGCTTTGTTTAGATTCATAAGATTAATTTTAGTTATTAAAAAAAATTATAATAAATCGCTTGTTTCTAAAATTTTGTCTAATTTTTCGTCAAGTTCTTTTAAGTTAACTTCAGTTTTGATCTTTTCTTTGGTTTCTTCTTTAACTTTTTTTTGATCTTCTATGGTTTTTTCTTCTTTTAAGCCTCTTGCTGCAATTTTATCTGCAATTTTTTTATCTTTAGCAATTCTTTCTGCTGTTTTAATTTTTTTAACAACAATTTGATGTCTTAGGACATCGCTCATCATTCGTAAGTCTTTATCAACTTGCGCCAATAATGAACCAGCTAAATCAAACTCTGCTAAAAAATAATAACCATAAGTAAAGCTTTTGATTGGATAAATTAAACGTTTTTTGCCCCATGCTTGATTGAAGGTAATTTTACCACCTCTATCAATAAGAACTTTGTTTATTTTTTTTTCAATTAATTTAGCTTCATCCTCGCTATATTTATTAGCGACTATATAAAGGATTTCATAATGAGGAATTGCTGATGATTTTACTTTAGACATAATATTATTTTATTAACCTAAATAAAAAAATCCCAGATATTCTCTAATAGCTATTAATAAGCTAGTTCTGGGAAACGAGAATACCTTTAGCGACGTGTTTAGTGTTGCTACTTCCGAAAATTCGGAGTATGGAAAAGGTTTATTTTTAACATATTAAATTATGCTAGCACTTTAACATATGCTAAAAAATAATGCAATAGACAATTTATTTAATAATTTATTTACGTCGTTTAATGTGTTTTAATAAAAATAAAAATAGCAAAACTAAGCTAATATAAAAGACAATCTTTCTTTTTTCTAAAAGAAAGATTAAAAAATCAAAAAATATCCATTCAGCAATTTCTTTTTTCTCTTTTTTTTCTTCTATTAGTTTTTTAAGTTGAGAAATTCCATCTTCTCTTTTTTCTTTTTCAAAAGAAAAAATTCTTTTTTTTATTTCTTTAGTTTTTTTTATTTCTGGAATTTCTTTTTTTTCTTCTGCTTTTAATTTTAAGTTTTCTTCTTTTTCTTCAAAAAATAAATCAATTTTTTGAGTAGTTTTTTTAATTAATGAAGTTATTTCTTCTTGAGATTTTTTAATGATTGAAGCAAAACCAGAGGATTCATATGCAGAAGATTCTTCTTTAGAAATATTTGAATCTTCAGGAGAAGTATTAACAGAATTTTTTATTTCATCTTTTTTAGTATCTGATTCTAAGACATTAGGTTTTAGCGTGTCTAATTTTAAGATAGGCGTTTTTTTGGAAATATTAGGATCTTTTGGATCTGCGTCAATAGAGTCTTTTACTTTGTCATGATCACTATCTGGATTTAGTGGGTCTAAACCTAGCGCTATTTCTTCTATGTCTGATAATCCATCATTATCATCATCTTCATCTTCTTTATTTCCAATTCCGTCTTTATCAGTGTCAATATCAATATCAAGAGAGTCAACAGAAGAATTGGAATTTTCTAAAGTTATATTAACAAAAGTCCCATCTTTTTTAGCAATTTTTGCATTATTAATTTCGGCTAAAATAAAATGTTCCCCTGAAGTAGCTTGCCAATCTATCCAAACTATTGCTCCTGGACCACCGCCAATTATTGAAAAATCATTAGTACCGATTATTTTTTTATTATTATAAAATGTTATTTTTCCAATTACATCTTCTTTAGTACTATTATTAACAATTGTATAAATTCTTATTGGATCGCCATCAAAAAAAGGCGTTTTTGAATACCAAATATTTTTGGTCAAAAATCCTATATCTTTTATTTTTTCTTGAGCGTTAACTTTTAATGGAGAATAGAAAGAGAAAAATAAGAATAAAAATAAAGAGAAAAATAAATATTTTTTATTAGTAGTAAATACCATTTTTGTATTCAAATAATATTTAAATAATTATTCTGAATACATTTCTCTGTTTTTTAAAAGATTTGCAACATATTCCTTCCCATTTCTCTCTTTTGTGCTTTTTCGTCTCACAAGTTCATTAAAAGCTGCAGCATATTTTTCTTCGGAATGCTTTTCTATATAATTGTCCCTATCACTAATTATTGATTCTAATTCTAAAAGTGTTCTTCTTTTAGGTTGTTGAGGAGTTGTTATTAATTGTTCTTTCATAATTTTATTAATTATTTTATTATTTATTTTATATTTTTTTCTGTTTGTAAAATTGCTAAAGTTGTTTTAATTACTGTGTCTGGATTTAGAGAAATGCTGTCAATTTTGCAGGTAGCTAAAAATTTAGCAAAGTCTGGAAAATCGCTTGGTGCTTGACCGCAGATGCCGATCTTAACTTTATTTTTTTTGGCAACTTGAATTATTTGTTTGATTAAAGTTTTAACTGCTTGATTATTTTCATCATAAATATGGCTAACTAATGAGCTATCGCGATCTACTCCTAAAGTTAATTGAGTCAAATCGTTAGAACCAATTGAAAAACCGTCAAATAATTTAGCAAATTCTTCAGCTAAAATAACATTAGAAGGTATTTCTATCATACAATAAAGCTCAAAATTATTTTTGCCTTGCTTTAAGCCATTTTCAGCAATAATTTTAATAACTTTTTTAGCTTCTTCAATCGTGCGACAAAAAGGAACCATTGCTTTTAAGTTTGTAAGCTTCATTTCTTCGCGGACTTTTTTAAGAGCTAAACATTCTAAAACAAATGCTGGTTTAAATTTTTCATCATAATAGCGAGAGGCACCTCTCCATCCAATCATCGGATTGCCTTCAACAGGTTCGTATTCAGCGCCACCGATTAAGTTGGCATATTCGTTGGTTTTAAAATCAGAAAATCTGATAATAACATCTTTAGGATAAAAGGCAGAAGCAATAGTAGCCATACCTTCAGCTAATTTGTCAACATAAAATTGTTTTTTATCAGCATAACCATTTGTTAATTCATCAATTTGCTTTTTGACTTTTGTATCTTTTAATTTAGCATAATTTATTAAAGCTAACGGATGAATTTTAATAGAGTCATTAATAATAAATTCTTCGCGAGCTAAACCAACACCGTCGTTGGGAATAAAAGAAGAAGCAAAAGCGATTTCAGGTGAGCCAATGTTCATCATTATTTTAGTTTTTGGACGTTGCAGATTTTTAATATTAGTTTTGTTTATTTTAAATAATAATTTATCTTGATAAACAAAACCAGTATCACCTTCAGCGCAACTTATTGTTATTTCTTGTCCAGTAATAATTTTTTTACTAGCATCGTTAGTGCCGACTAAACAGGGAATTCCTAGTTCGCGAGAAATAATAGCTGCATGGCAGGTGCGACCGCCTTTGTCAGTAACAATTGCCGAAGCGATTTTCATAATTGGCTCCCAGTCAGGATCTGTCATATCTGTTACTAAAATTTCACCTTGTTTGAATTTGCTAATATCTTTTATGCTCATAATTCTATTAGCAGCTCCTGCGCCAATTCTGCTTCCAACACTACGACCGCTAGTAATAATTGCACCTTTTTTTTCTAAAACATATTCTTCAATAACGCTATAGTTGCGAACTGAGTGAATAGTTTCTGGACGAGCTTGAATGATATAAAGTTGATTATCTGTACCATCCAGCGCCCATTCAATATCCATTGGTCTATTGTAATGTTTTTCAATTAATATGCCCCAATCAGCTAATTCAAGTACCTGCTGGTCGCTAATTGATTGTTTAGTTTGCTCGTTTATTGCTACAGGAACATCGCGAACTGGTTGTTTAGGATTAGAACTGTAAATCATTTTAATTTTTTTTCTGCTTAAAGAGCGGGAGATAATAGCGCGAGTTGGCTTAAAAACATAGAATTCATCTGGATTGACTTTGCCTTGGACAATGTTTTCGCCTAATCCAAAGATTGAGTTTATTAAAACGGCATTAGTAAAACCACTTTCAGTATCAATAGTGAACATTACCCCAGAAGAGGCGATGTCAGAGCGGATCATTTTTTGCACTCCGACTGATAATGAAATTTTAGAATAGTCAAATCCTTTATCAACGCGATAAGAAATAGCACGATTAGTAAATAAGGAAGCAATACATTTTTTGACAGCGAGTAAAAGTTCAGTTTTGCCAGAAATATTTAAATATGTATCTTGCTGACCTGCGAAAGAGGCGTTAGGTAAATCTTCAGCAGTAGCACTTGAACGAACAGCTACATGCAAATCTTTGGAATGATAAAATTGAGATAATTTTTTATAAGCATCAATTATGGCCGTTTCAAATTGTAGAGGAAATGGTGTGGCAATTATTAATTTACGGATGACATCGCCACGTTTAGCCAAATCAATAACATTATGAGTGTCTAGTCCGTCAAGAATTTCTTTGATTTTTTCTTTAAGATCAGTTGTTGTTAAAAAAGAATTATAAGCTTCTGCTGTTGTTGCAAATCCATTGGGTACGCGAACACCAGTTTTTGTTAGTTTGCAATACATTTCTCCCAAAGAAGCATTTTTGCCACCAACTTGTGGCACGTCTTTAATAGTTATCTGATCAAAAAATTTTACAAAAGTCATAATTTTATTATTATTTTTTATTTCATTATTAAATTAAATTTTTATTTTTTTACTCCATTCATAAATATAAGGAATTTTCCACCATTCGCCATTTTGAGCTTTAATAATGCCCATTACTGAAATTACTAGTAGTGCTAATGCAAGAAGTTGACCAAAAAGTGGAACCCAAATTAAAATACCTGCGATAATTTCTATAATAAATAAAACCAATCCTTGTTTGGCATGGAATTGAGCGAACTTTGAATTGCGATTGCCTAAAAGTGGAACTAAACAAAGAATCCAAATATATGATATAGCAGCGATATTTTTATTTTTTGTAATATCAGCAAGATTGTCATTCTCTGATTTTTTTGGCTGTTCCTTTGTTTCTATTTTTTTGTCAGACACTTTTTTAGTGGACATATTTTTTAATTTAGGTTAGGGTTAATTAGTTAATACAACAATAGCATAATCTGGAATATTTTTCCAAATTTGTATAAACAATTGTTCTTTATAAATAATTTTTTATTGCGTAGCAGTTTTTTGGTTTAAATTATTTTTTTATTTTAATCAAAAAGTTGCTACGCAACTGCAATTTTAATAAATTGCAAAAGATTTAGTATTGTTGGGAGGTTTTTATGATTGAGTTGATTATGGAATCTGGTCTTTGGGACGAGGTTGTTGAACCTTGGTCAAAACAGAAATTGAAAAAAGTTTCTTCTTCGATAAAAGAAATAGATGATATGCTAGCCATTTTTAAAGATGGTAAGTTTGAAAAAAAAGAAACGGTATTTGATCTCTGTGGAAATTGTCATTTTGCTTGCAGTTATAAAGTGCCACGAGGATATCCCTCGGTGTTCGCTTGTGGATTTCTTGAAATGGTTGCGGTAGAAGGTGATGAAAATTATTTTGACACCCCATGTTTTTTGGGGAAGTTGAGCCAAGAGACAAAAGAGAGCTTAATAGAAAAGCTGATGTTAAAAGAGCAACAGCTTTTAGAAAAACAGGAAGAAATAGAAGAAGCGCTTAAAAAAGTGCAAAAATAGTGTATTAGTTAATTCGGATATAGGTTGATTTTTATCCGCCTGTATCCGAATTAACATAATTTTAAATCTAAAATCTAAAATCTAAAATTATATGACTTTAATACCAACAGTTATTGAAAAATCAGGGCAAGGGGAACGAGCTTATGATATTTATTCTCGTTTATTAAAAGATAGAATTATTTTTTTAGGCGAACCAGTAAGCGATCATGTGGCAAATATTATAATTGCTCAACTTTTATTTTTGGATGCAGAAGAAAAAAATAAAGACATTAGATTTTATATTAATACTCCTGGCGGGTCAGTCACAGCAGGGATGGCAATTTATGATACTATGCAATATGTTAAATCTGATATCTCAACTATTTGCGTTGGCTTAGCAGCTTCAATGGGAGCTGTGCTTTTGTCTGCAGGCGCAAAAGGAAAGCGTTTTTCTTTGCCTAATTCTGAAATTTTAATTCATCAAGTTATGGGTGGTTTTGAAGGTCAAGCATCTGATATTAAAATTCATTCCGAACATATTTTAAGAACAAGAGAAAAATTAAATAAAATTTTAGCAAAACATACAGGTCAACCAATTAGTACAATTGAGAAAGACACTGATCGTGATTATTTTATGTCTGCAGAGGAAGCAGTAAAATATGGCATAATTGATAAGGTAATTTTTAAAGGATAATAAGAGTTTGTTGTTGTTGGCGATAGATTTAATAAAATAGTAATTTATTTGTTCGTTAAAACTATTGCAAATTAAATTTGCAATGGTTTTTTTGTTTTAGGAGTTTATTTTTGAATATTTGAGGGTCTGTCGCCGAACACCATATTCGATACATAATTTGACGAAATTTTATTTTTATTGCTATTATAATTATAATTATTATTAAATTTATTTCTATGAAAATTGCTAAAATTAATTTTCCTAAAGGTATTGCTGTTAAACAGGACGTTCGTTTTGGAAAGCCTTGTATTAAAGGAACGCGAGTTGCTATTACTGATATTCTTCAGCTTTTACAAATGGGATATGTTATTAAAGATATTCCTACTCAATATCCTGGGATTACTACGGCTAAAGCAAGAGTCGCTCTTAATTATGCAGCTAGTGTTCTTGGTAAAGAAGAAGTATTGGAGATTAAATCTTGCTAAATTTTTATGATTAAATTTTTTATTGATGAATGTATACACGGAGATGTTGTAATTGCTCTTAGAAAAAGTGGATTTGATGTTTTAACTGTCCGAGAAGCAAACTTAGCTAAAGCTAATGATGATTGTGTTTTTAATTTTGCTTGTCAAAGCAAAAGAATTCTTTTGACTTTTGATCGTGGTTTTGGTGATATTTTTCGTTTTAATATTTCTCGTTGTTTTGGAATAATTATTATTTTAGTTGGGCAATTTAATAAAGACGAAATTATTATTGCTATTATTAATTTTCTTAATGCTATGGAAAATAGTGGTGGACTCAAAAATCGTCTTGCTATTATTGGTAAAAATAAAATTAGAATTATTAGCTAATAATAAATTATTTTTAGAGTTTATAAAATAATAATTTATTTGTTCATAAAAACTATTGCAAATTAAATTTGCAATAGTTTTTATTTCACCGTAGGGGCGGGGCTTGCCCCCGCCCTGTCATCAAACAATGTTATTTAAATAATCATCCTGCCAAGAATTGGGCGCCCGCAAGGGGCGCCCCTACCGGAATTTGTTATTTTTATTTACATTTTAAAAATACGGGCGCCCCTACCGGAATTTATATTTTATTTCAGGGATCGTTTATAATAATAATTTCAGGGATCGTTTATAATAATTTCACCGTAGGGGCGGGGCTTGCCCCCGCCCTGTCATTAAACAACGATAAAATCACATTATACATTATACCCTCTACGATTAAATATTAAAAATGCTTGACAGGGATATAAAGGTGTGTCATACTGTTCTATTAAGCAAAAAGTTCTTTGAAAATTAAAAAAATAATCTACAAAATTTTGCCTAGGAGTGGTGAAAACTAAAACCTCCTCCTGGTTTTGGCCGGAACCTCAAATGGGGCAAGTCTCTGGCTCTTAGGTGAAATTTTGTAGATTATTCAAGTAAAAAAAGGAGGTAAATGAAATGGGAGATTTAATTAATGTCTTTGCTCCTTGGCTATTGGCTGTGGTGGCAGGGATTGTCGGTTATCAGTTAGGGGTAATTGACGAAAAAAAAGAAGTGAGAGTTTGAATAAAAAGTAGGAGGGTATCATCATGTTAAAAGAACGTATCTTGGAATTAAAAATAAGGTCGGCGATGGGAAACAGGAAATTAGAGTATGCGGTGCTTTATGCATCGCCAGTAGACGGTTACGATATGACATATTTTATTAGTGCGGACGGTGTAGTCCGCAAGTGCTACAAAGAAATAGTTTTGTCGATAGAACATAGTCTTTTCTTATTAGGAAGAGACTTAAAAAATCACAAAGTTTTTTTGTAATGGAGAGAAGACAAAACACCATCCATGAGATAAAGACAAGCTTAAAAGATTTTTTTGAAGATGGGGTTCTTTCTGGCTTGTTGTTTTTTGTGGGAGAGCGTTTTGGTCTCAAGCCAAACCGCAAGGAGAATAATAATTCGTTCACTCGTTGTTGCGACGGGTGTATCAAGTGGGCAAGAGACAGAGCATCTGAAGCTATGTGAATATGAAGCGAATGGGTCATATAAAGAGAGGGCTTTGCGATATAATATAGATCGCACCTCTCTTATTTTTTTTACCACAAAAAGTAATTTTTGGCTTAAGTTAATTTTCAAATTGTTTGTTTAAGTAAAATTATTTGTTATTTCGCCTATTAATTTATCCAAGCTGACTAACTCTTCTTGATTAAAATTTTGTAAGACAAATTTTTCTGTTGGAATTTTTGTTAATGTGGAATTTTTAATTCCAATTCTAATTCTTTTAAAATTTTTAGTTTTTAAATAATTAATAATAGACTCAACTCCATTGTGTCCTGCACTACGTGAATCAATGGAAATTTTATATTTATTAAAATCAATATCTAAATCATCGTGAATAACAGTTAAAATTTGCGATAAATCAGAATTTGTTGTTTTAAATAAAAAATTTTTTTTTGGCAATAATTTATAAAAATTTAAAACTGCCTGGACCGCTTGTCCTGAATTATTCATATAAGCAAGGGGCTTAACTAAAATTACTTCATTATTTTTTGCTATTTCGGAAGAAAATTTTTTGCTATTTTCCCATACTAAATCAAGACGTTTTGCTAAAGCGTCTATTGCCATAAAACCCGCATTGTGGCGGGTCGTTTTGTATTGTTCGCCTGGATTGCCCAATCCAACAATTATTTTAAACATATTTTTAATTTAAAGAGATTGCCACATCACTTTAATCATAAATCTTCTAGCAATAACTTTAGACTTTACGGACTTCTTGAATTCTATTCTCAATCTTAATTATTTTTAAAAAACATTTCTCCCTTTTGTCATCTCGAACCTCGTAATCTCCCTTTTGTCATTTCGAATCATGTAATCTCCCTTTTGTCATCTCGAACCTCGTAATCTCTCTTTTGTCATCTCGAACCCCGTAATCGGGGTGAGAGATCTATGATAGATTGTTATTTTGCCAAGCTAATTAAATTAGAAAAGTAATATCAATTCCGCGCTTTAATAAATTTGTAATTTGTATTGCCATTGCTATTGCGAGTCACGTAATCGTGCGAAGCAATCTTCGGTAAAAATTAATGGACGCGTCTCTTAATCAGAGACTGCGGAGCCTGTCCCGAGTAAAGCGAAGGATCCGCGTTCGTCTGATTGCAGGCTCTTCGCAACAATAGACCTAATAAGCGTAAAAAATAAATTATGTGGAAGTATCAAGTATTATAGATCTTTCACCCGCCAAATGCGCGGGTTCAAGATGACAAAAGGGAGAAATGTTTTTTAAAAACAATGAAACTTTGAAATAGACTTTACAGACTTTAGACTTTAGACTTTAGACTTTACGGACTTTACAGACTTTAGACTTTAGACTTTAGACTTTACGGACTTTACAGACTTTATAGACTCTTCCCTTCCTTTATTTATTTTTATAGATATTGGGGTTCCGCTGAAGCCGAATTTTTCTCGTAATCTATTTTCTATAAATCTTACATAAGAAAAATGTAAATTATCTTTAATACCAATTCGTAATTCAAATTTTGGAGGATTAGCAGAAAATTGTGTTAATTCATAAATGCGAGGATGTTTTACTCCTTTGCCTTTAGCTGGTTTATGAATTTTAACAATGCGAGCTAAAAATTTATCTAATTGTGAATCGCTTAATAATAATTTTCTTTCTTCAGCAATTTGTAAGATTACATCCAAAACTTTTTGAACTTTTTCGCCTGTTAAAGCCGAAGTAAATTGAATTGGTACAAATTGAGCAAAAGGTAGATTGGTGTAAATATATTCAATATATTTTTTGCTATCCCTATCTTCTATTTTGTCCCATTTATTAGCAATAAAAATTAAACTTTTTCTCCTGTCTAATATTTCTGCAACTATTTTTGAATCTTGACGAGTGATTTCTTCATTTATATCCAAAACTAATAAGGCAATATCTACTTTGCCTAAAATTCCTAAAGATTTTTCTATTCCATATTTTTCTAGTCCTTTGGTTTTTGTGCCTCTTTTGCTAATTCCTGCAGTGTCAATTAATTTTATTTTTTTGTCTTGATAAATAATTTCTGTATCTTGCGGTTCGCGTGTTGTGTGAGGGATTGGGCTTACAATTACTCGTTCATAGCCTAAAATGGAATTTAATAAACTAGATTTACCAACATTTGGCTTACCAATAATGCAAATTTTAATAATATCTTTTTTTGTTTCTTTTTTTTCTTCTTTCTCTTCTTCTTCTGTGTCTGTCTCTTTTTTCGCATCATCATCATATTCCTCCTCTTCTTCTTCTTTCTCTTCTTCTTTTGTTGTATTGCTTAATCCAGCTTGGCTAAGTTTATCAGTTATAATATCTAACAAATCTCCTGTTCCACTGCCACTAGAAGCAGATATTGCGTGTGGTTGTCCTAGCCCTAGTTTAAAAAATTCTGCTGTTTTGAATTGTTGATTAGGATTGTCCACTTTATTAGCCACTAAAAGAATTTTATTTTGATCAACATTTTTTTTCAAAAAAAGAGCTAATTGTTTATCTTGAAATAGTAAACCGCTTTTATTGTCTATTAAAAATAAAATTAAATCAGCTTGAGCTAAATATTGACGCGCCTGTAGTTGCACTTTAGTTTCTATGTCATCAGTTTTAGCTGATTTGCTAGTTAAACATTTAATGTCAAGAATACCTCCTGTGTCAACTAAATTAAATTCTTGACGTTGCCATTCTACAATACCAAGGTTGCTGTCGCGCGTTGTTCCAGGAATATCAGTTACTAATGCTTGTTTTTTTTCTATTAATGTATTAAATAATGTTGACTTGCCAACATTAGCGCGACCGAATATCACAACAAGTGGGATATTATTATTTTTTTTATAGTTCATAAATTTGGGTTTTTGGTTTTATAAAAAGTTAAAGTCTTTCTGTACTTGAATTGTTTAGCACATTGTAGCTAAAATTTAAAGCCTAATTATTATTATTTTTTAATCCTGATTGACTAGCGTCTGCGTCAGTGCCTAGTACTAAGATGAAATCAGGTTGGATTGGATGTTGTTTTTCAGCTAGTTCTTTGGCTAAATCATTTTGAAGCCATTGAGGCAAGCCTAAAGAAACATTAGCGCTCGTTTTATCTTTTAAAACAGTAAGTGATTCAACTTTGGCGCCATAAGTTAAGTCGTAAATAACTGATTTTTGGAAATTTTGTTGACTAGAGTTGCCTACGCGAATAATATCAAAGCCGTATTTTTCTAAATCCATAGAGACTTTGCTGGCTAAACCATTTATCCATGTACCATTTCGTATTTCAATGCTGGCTTTTTCCATATTAACCTTTGTTTTATCTTCGGCAGGAACATCAGTAAAGACATTATTTATTAAATATTGAATTTCTGAAAAATCGCCTCCGCGTGGTAGTAGGATATAGGCGCCATCTTCGCCCGTAGTGTTTGTTAATAATCCGTTAGGACCATTATCAAGAACTTTAGTAATTATTTGTTCTTCTTTTATGTCTTTAAAAGTATTCCATAATTGGAGCATTTCCCAGATCTTTAGATTAGTGTCTAGATTATTTTGTACTTGATTTATTAGACCACTTATTTTAATTGGATTGAGCAATGTGTCAAATGAACCGATTTTATCTTTAGCTGCTTTAAGTATTTTTTGTTGACGACGGGCGCGAGCAAAATCAGAACCTTCTACGCCAAAAGCATGGCGTGAACGAGCATATTTTAGAGCTAATGAACCATCCATATTTTGCCAGCCCTGATCAAGATGTAAATGTTGATAACGCTCTTCCCATGGAGCTGACGCATTTCCTAAAATTGGATATCTATAATCATCAAATGTGTTATCAACATAAATATTGACACCGCCTAGTTCGTCAATTATTTTTGCGAATCCTGTAAAATCAACTCTTATATAATAATCAATAGGAATGTTTAAAATGTCGCTTACGGCTTGACTGATTGCTAATCCGCCGCTATTTTGTTCATTGGCTTCGGCAAGAGCATTGACGCTATTTATTTTTCTCCAGCCAATATTTTCTATTGGCACTGCCATATCGCGCGGAATAGAAATAAATGCTACTTTTTTAGTTGAAGGTTCAAAGCTGGCAAGCATAATAGTATCAGTTAAATAACCGCCATCATGATTTTTGCCACCCATTCCTAAAAATAGAATATTAATTCTTCCACGATCATCTCCTTTAAGTTTATTTGTAGCGCTTTCAGCTAGTTGTTTGATATTACTGAATATCGGTAGTTTATCTATCCACGTGGATGATGTTAATGATTGATTCGCATGATTAGTTTTTAAAAAAAAGCAGAAACCAGTTATTAAAAAGAATATAAAAATATAAAATAAAATACTAAAAGTTTTATTTTTTTTTGCTTTTAAATGTTTTTTTGTTAAAGAATTGTGATGTTCGTTTGTTTCTGATTGTGATTCAATGTCAAGCAAGTTAATTTTTCTATTCATAAATATAATACAAATTTGTTAATTAAAACATGAATTCTATAGAATAATACGAATATTACTAATAATCTAGCTTTATTCATAATTTATAGATTCGTATGATATTACTATATAAAGCTTTTCCTCTTTTGGCAAATTTTTTAATTTGTAAAATATTAATTTAGATGTTATAGTTAAACTTAATTAAAATATTAAGATATAAAAAAAATAAAATTTATGACTACTAAAAAAATAATTATTGCTAATTGGAAGATGTATTTAAATTTGCAGGAGACTTTGGATACTGCTAATGAATTTGCAAAGAAGTTTAAAGATTTTTCTAGCAGTGAAGCTGTCCTTTGTTGCACAGCACCAGCTTTAGCAAAAGTAGGAGAAATTATTAGTAAAACGTCATTAAAATTAGGTGCACAGAATGTTTTTTGGCAAGACAAGGGTACATATACTGGAGAAATTTCTCCTAATATGCTCGTTGAACTTGGTTGTGAATATGTTATTATTGGTCATAGTGAACGACGTAGGTATTTATCAGAAAATTATGAAATGGTACATAAAAAAGTCAAAGCTGTTGTTAAAACTGAAAAATTAACTCCAATTATTTGTATTGGTGAAAGTTGGGAGGAAAAGAAAACAGATCAGCGTGATTTTGTTTTGGTTGATCAGTTGCAACAAGCTTTGAGTGGCGTTGATGTTTTAGGTAATCAGCAAATTATTATTGCTTATGAGCCGATTTGGGCAATTAGTTCTGGAAAAGGAACTGGCTCCACCATTGAACCCGCTGAAGCTGAATATGCTCATAAGATTATTAAGCTAACTTTGAATGATATGTTCGGTATAAAAGCGGTAAGTGATAATTTTCGTATAATTTATGGAGGCAGTATTGATAGTCAGAGTGTTAAAGGTTTCGCTAATTTAGAAAATATAGATGGCTTATTAGTTGGTGGAGCGAGCTTAAAAGCAGATGAATTTTATAAAATAGCCTCTAGTTTTTAACTAGCTTTTTAGGTTGTAGCTTGTAGCTTCTTAGAAATTTACTAAAAAGCTACAAGCTACAAGCTAAAAAGCTAAATTTTAAATTTATGTTAGTTCATATAAAAACTTTAGTTAAAAATGCTCAGAAGGGTGGTTATGCTGTTGGAGCGTTTAATGTTACCAACTTGGAGTCAATTTTAGCAGTGGCACAAGCAGCTGTTAAAGCAAATTCACCAGCAATAATTCAAGTTTCGGAAAGCGCGATCCAATACATGGGACTTAAGCCGATTACTCATATAGTATCTACTGTTGCTAAAAATGTGGCAGTTGATGTTCCAATTGCTTTGCACCTTGATCATGGCTCTAGTTTTGATTCTGTTTTTGAATGTATTAGCGCTGGTTTTTCTTCAGTGCATATTGATGCTTCAAGTCTGCCTTTAGACGAAAATATTAATTTAACTAAGCAAGTTATTAGAGTAGCACATGCTAAGAATGTTTGGGTACAAGGAGAAGTTGGGGCTATTGCTGGGTCTCATGGAGATATTATAAGTAAATTAGAAAATATACCTTTAGCAAATTTGGATGAAGTTGTTAAATTTGCCAAAGAGACTGGAGTTGATACAATTGCGGCAGCAGTTGGTACGGCACACGGTATACATATAAACGAAAGCATTGTTTTTAAATTATTAAAAGCCATAAAAGAGCTTGTAAAAATTCCTTTTGTTTTGCATGGCGCGTCAGGAGTTGATGATGCTAAAATAAGGAGAGCAATAAAAGAAGGTGTGAGTATTATTAATATTGGCACGGATTTAAAAGTAGCTTTTTGCCGAACTTTAATGAAAGAGTGTTTAAAGAATAAGAAAGAAACTGATCCAAGAAATTTATTAAAACCAACAATTAGCGCAATGGAAGAGGTGGTTATTGCAAAAATGAAATTATTTGGTAGCGCAGGCCAAATTATTATTGGTAAAACGGAAATATAGAAAGTCTGTAAAGTCCATAAAGTCAAAAGTCTGTAAAGTTCATAAAGTCTAAGAAGCTAATATATATGAATATTATTTCAGTAGTTTTAATTTTGATTAGTTTGATTATAATTATAGTTATTGTTTTTAAAAAATTTCCTCTTTTAGCAACATTAGATATTAAAAGTATCCCCGCTGAAAAAGAAGCTAAAATTAAGGAACAAATTATTAGCGCAAGATTAAAAAGAAATGTTATTAAATGGTGGTTGCAATTTGTTAGATTTACAGGACCATTGGTAACAGTTTTAAATAATTTATTTAGTTTGTTATATAAGAGATTGCAAAGATTAAAAGATGAGCATCAAAAGCCAGTGGCTAATTTAGATAATAATAATGCAACGATTGATCAGCTGTTTGATGAGGCAGTTATGTTAAAAAAACAAGATGATTTGGCAATGGCAGAGAAAAAATATATTAAAATTATAGGGTTAGACAGTAAGAATATTAGAGCATTTGAAGAGTTGGGACGGTTATATTTTGAGCAGAAAAGTTTTGAAGAAGCTAAGCAAGCGTTTGAGCATGTTTTAAAGTTAAAACAAGACGATAAAAATGTTAGTGATAATTTAGCGCAAATTGCTAATAAAAAAGATGGTCTTAGTCAATCTGAGCGTGATTACATCGAATCATTAAAAGGAAATAAACAAAATGCCCAGACTTTTTATAATTTAGCATTAGTTTATCAAGCATTAAATAGTCTTCCCGAAGCAATCAATAGCTTAAAAGAAGCTCTTGAAATAGAGCCAAATAATCCTCGTTATCTTGACATAATGTTAGAGTTAAGTATAATAACAAAAGATAAAATGTTAGCTTTAGATATTTATGATAAGTTAGTAGTAGCTAATCTGGAGAATAAGAAAATTGAGCTATTTAAAAAACAAATTGACGAGTTGTAATAATTTTTGATTTTTGTTTTACAATTTTTAGAAATTTTGTAATATAAAAATTGAAAATTTTTTTATTTGCCGTTGTAGCTCAGCTGGTAGAGCAACTCCATGGTAAGGAGTAGGTCCGCGGTTCAATTCCGCGCAACGGCTCCGAAGTTGTCTGAACCACTGATAGTTTTTGAGAAGTTGTCTGAACCACTGATAGTTTCTGAGGGGCTCTGAAAATACTGAGAAATACAAAATATAAAATATAAAATATAAAATACAAAATACAAATTATAATTGATTATGGGTCGGTACCAAAGCGGTCAACTGGGGCAGACTGTAAATCTGCTGGCGTTCGTCTTCGTAGGTTCGAATCCTACCCGGCCCACCATTTTAAATTTTAACTTTTTAAATAACAAAATTATGCCACAAGATAACATGATGAAATTGGAGTGCAAGGAGTGTAAAAGAATTAACTATTTTTCAAGAAAGAATAAAAAAACTCTTAAGGATAGATTGGAAATGATGAAATTTTGCAAGCATTGCAAAAAACATACTCTACACAAGGAGACTAAATAAAATTTGATTTTTTTGTAGAAGCTTAGCTTCCACAAATTTGGAAGCTAAGCTTCTATGAGCTTCCACGAAAATATGGATCTACAAATTGCTAATTTTTTAGTATCTGTTCGAAATCCTGAGCTAGTTAAAGTATTTTTATTAATTACGTTTTTGGGAAAATTGCAGATTGTTTTTGGTTTAGCAATTATTGCTTCAGTCATTTTTTGGTTTTGGAAAAAGAAGGATTATATTTTTTATCTTTGGCTAGCACTTACGACTGGTGGAATATTCGGCTATTTATTGAAATTACTTATTCATAGGGATCGACCAGTTAATTCAGTATATTTTGAGCATTCGTTCTCTTTTCCAAGCGGACATGCAATTTTTGCTATGATTTTTTATGGTTTTCTTGCGTATGTCTTAGCTCGTTGCATAAAAACTTGGTGGCACAAGGTAGTTATATTTTTTGTCTGTTTTATTATAATCCTTGCTATTGGTTTTAGCAGATTATATTTGGGAGTTCATTATGTAAGTGATGTATTAGGTGGATATCTACTCGGTTTTTTTATTCTTATAGTTGTTTTTGCACTCTATAAACAAAAATACAAGCAAATAAATTGTTAAAATTATTTGCTTGTAAAGTTATTAGGTTTATTTTATTTAGGCATAGTTTCCTATTGGAGGACTGTGCCGTTTTTTGTTAATTATTTTCTTCTAAAGTTATTAGGTTTTGAGCGAGAAGTATTTGATCTGCCGAAGCTTGAGGTTTTGCCGTATCTTGAATATGTTGGACGCGTATTAGACCGTTCTAATTCGGCAAATTTTGTTAAATTTAATTTTTTATTAATTAATCTTTCAATACTAATAATATCTTTTCCTTGATTTGGTGTTGCAAAAGAAATCGCTTTGCCAACATTTCCAGCTCTAGCAGTACGACCAATGCGATGAACATAATCCTCTGAACTATCAGGTAAGTCATAGTTTACTACTAATTCTATATTACTAACGTCTATGCCACGCGCGGCAATGTCAGTGGCTATTAAAATCCGATATCTTTTATTTTTAAATCCTGCCATTGATTCACAACGTTGATTAAAGGAAAGATTAGAATGAATTTCAGCTACTTTATGACCACTCGTCTTAAGATCTTTGGTTAATTCTTTAACGCCATGCTTAGTGCGAGCAAAAATTAAAATAGCTCCATTAAATTGATTAAGAATTTTTTCTAATTGGATATATTTGTCTTCTTTTCTCATTACATAAATCTCTTGATCAACACGCTCAACGGTTGTTCCTTGCGGAGCGACTTCAATGTGAATTGGTAAATTCATATGTAAAGAAGCAAGTTTTAAAATAGACAAAGGCATAGTTGCGGAAAACAGTAATGCTTGTCGTTCTTTTGGAGTTTGTTTAATAATTTCTTCTATTTGAGGAGCAAATCCCATGTCAAGCATTAAATCAGCCTCATCTAAAACTAAGATTTTAATATCATCTAATTTTACCCAGCCTCTTTTTAAATGATCAATTAGTCTTCCTGGAGTAGCAATAAAAATATGAGGATTTCTTCTAAGACTTTGTGCTTGACGTCCAATGGCTTCGCCACCAATTAAGACGGCTGTTCTTAAGCCAAATTTATTTCCTAATTTTCTTAAATTTTCATCAACTTGTAATGCTAATTCGCGAGTCGGGAGTAATACAAGACCTTTTCCTTTATTAAAAGCTAATCGTTCTATCAAAGGAATGCCAAAAGCAAAAGTTTTTCCAGTACCTGTTTGAGCTACGCCAATTAAATCTTGACCAGCAAGAATTACTGGAATTGATTTTGCTTGAATTGGAGTAGGGGAGTTTAAATTTAAAGTTTCAAGCGCACTTGAAACTAATGGGTTAACGCCTAATTCTGCGAACCCAGATTTTGTTTGTTTGATTTGTTCAGACATAAAAAAAATAAATGACCCGTTTCTATAGGCCATTTACATTATTGTTATGACATGAGATTCGAGTTTTGCGAGATCATTTTAAACTAATCTCTATTAATAATAATTAATATATAGCATTAATAAGTTATTATGTCAAATTTTTTTTAAAAAAAAGTAATTGTTAAGAAATTATTGTGTTTTAATAATTAGTATTGTGTTATACTAATTGAATATTGTAAGAATTTAAAAATTTTATTTATTTTTTTAATTAAAACTATATGATTGAATTTTTTATTTTTGTTGGTGGCGTGGTACTTTTAGTTCTTGTAATTAATCTTAGTGAGCGAGTACGAAGTTTAGAACAATTTATAAAAAGTGGCGCAACTCAACATGTATCTGAGTTAAGTTTTAAGCCACAACAATTTATAGCGCAACAGTCAGTGGATTTAAATCCAGCATCTAATTATATTAAACAACAACGCGAACAAGGAAAAAGTAAAGAAGAAATTAAAAATTCTCTTTTAGCCAATGGTTGGCAAGCATCTGATATTGAAAAAGCATTTAATTCAGTAGCTTTATTAGGTCAATTAGATCAATCAAGTCAACCGATGGTTAATTATCCTCAAGTAGAACCAACTTTATCTGAATCTGATAAATTTATTAATTGGATAAAAGAAGATTGGTTGCTTAAATTAGGCGCTCTTCTTTTGCTTTTTGGATTTGGTTGGCTTACTACTTATGCATTTTTAAATAATTGGATTGGACCAATGGGTCGTATTTCCCTCGGAATTATTATTGGTGCTTTATTCTTATCATTTGGATGGTTGAGAATGACAAAATATATTCAACAGGGCGGAATTTTTTTAGTTCTTGGTTCAACAATAATTCTATTAACAATATTTGCTGGTCGTGAAATTTATGATTTTTTTGATCCAATTTCTGCGCTTGTTATAATGTTTTTAAGCACGGCATTGGTTGCATTTGCGAGTGTTAAATACAAAAATAGCGGACTTTCTTTGACGAGTCTTATTCTTGCAGGAATTGCGCCATTACTTACTAGCTCGCCAATAACTGATTATATTGGATTATTTTCATATTTATTTGTTGTAGTTTTGGGCGTAATCTGGATTGTTGTTTTAACTAAAAAACGAGAGCTTACATTCGCTGCTCTTTTATTAATTATATTTTATAGCTTACCACATCTTTTTTCTTTGACTTCAACAAATACGCGAGAAATTTTACTTCTTTTTGCGTTTGCATTTTCAGCATTGTTTTTTTTAACAAATACAATTGGTATTTTAAAATTAAAAGGCAAAGAAATTATTCCTGATCTTATAACAGCATCTATTAATGGATTATTTTTACTTGCCTGGATTGTACAGGTAGCGCAAGATGAATGGAAAAGTTTAATTATTGCAGTATGGATGATTGTATTTACAGTAGGAGCGTTTTTAATATTTAAAACTACGTAAAGACGAGAGCCATTTTATGTGTATGCTGGAATTGGTATTGCTATGTTAGCTTCTGCAACTTCTGCTGAGTTAAATGGCGCAACACTTACCACCGCCTATATAATTGAATGTGCTGTCATTTCTCTTGTTACATATTTTGTTTTGCGAGATATTAAAATTGCAGAACGAGTTAGCTTGCTTTTTATAGGACCCGGTATTTTAGCTTTAGAAAGTATTGGATCTACCGCTTGGATTTATAATGTTTTTAATAAAGATTTTTTTGTGCTTCTTGTTTTGGCACTTACTCTTATTGGGCTTGGTTTATTTTTTCTACACAAGGTTTATGAAGTTAAAGATAAAGAACCACGACAACTTAATGCAACTATGATTATTATTGGTTCAATATATGGCTATATGCTTTTATGGCTATCTTTGCATTCAGGTCTTAAAGACGACAATACTGCGATAATGATTTCTTTAGTAATTTACACAATTATTGGACTTATTTGTTATTTTTACGGACTTATAAATCAAAAAAAATGTCGCAAAATTTATGGAGGTGTGATTGTCGGACTTGTTGTTGCTAGATTGTTTTTGGTTGATATTTGGGGAATGGATCTTACTGGTAAGATTATTACTTTTTTTCTTATTGGCACACTATTAATTAGCACTGCTTTTTTAGGAAAAAAACAAAAAAACAACTGATAATCAACAAATAATATCTAACAATTAGAAAATTATATGTTTGGAAGTCGAATTTCCAAACATTAAAAATAACAAATTTATAATTTTTTTTAAATCCAAAATTTTATGAAATTAAAAATATTATTTTTATCTTTTATTATTTTTAGCGCTACTTTAACTGTAAACGCGCAAGAGATAGATCAAAATTTAATAATTAGCGCATATCGTTATTATAAAGATATTGAAAATATTTCAATAAATGTTCCAACAGTAGTTGAAGTTCCTTTTGCTAATGAATTTATTGAACGTTCTGAATTTGCTGTTTTAGATAAAACAACAAATTCTTTTGAGCCATATTTTTTAAAACAAGAATTAATAAGTAAAACGCCTGTATCAATAAGCTCAAACCCAAATACTGACACTGTAGATCAAATGAATGATAATAATATTCAAACATATGCTGATTTTCCATTACCTAATAATATACAAGGCCAAACTCAAATTACATTGTCATATATGAGTCCAATTACTTCATCTATATTAACAGCTTTACTTGATAGCAATGTTGCTTTGCCTAGCTCTGTAGAAATTCGTGCGTTTGTAAATGGTCAGAATAGAATCGTTGTTGCTAATCAAAGAATGGATCAACAAACTGTTCGTTTCCCGCAAACTACTTCAAATAAATGGATAATTACTTTTATATTTTCTCAACCACTTCGCATTAGCGAATTGCGATTAAATCAAGAGCAAATTGCCGGATTTAATACTTACGATGTTCGGTTTTTAGCTCAACCAGCTCATTCTTATCGTGTTTATTTTAATCCAGATAGAACGGCGATAGCTCCTGTTGGAGAAATTGGTAACTTAGCTTTTACAAAAGATATTTTTATAATGCCTGTTATTTTATCTCAGAATAATTCAAATTATATTATTGCAGATGTTGATAGCGATGGAGTTGCAGATATTCGCGATAATTGTGTTTTTGTTTCTAATTCGGATCAACAAGATGTAAATAATAACAACAGAGGCGATGTTTGTGATGATTTTGATCAAGATGGAATAATTAATTCAAAAGATAATTGCCCGAATAATCCAAATCAATATCAAGAAGACATAGACAGTGATGGTATTGGAGATGTTTGCGACAAAGAGGAAAGCAGAATAACAGAGCGTCATGCTTGGATTCCATGGGTTGGAGTCGGTTTTGCCTCCATTGTTTTGATTACTCTTTTTGTTCTAACAGCAAGAAGTAAAAAATAAAAGAAGTTTAGGGTTTT
>JAURWF010000024.1 GCA_030655095.1 bacterium | reverse complement strand
GGTAGGAAAACGCAGAAGTTTACTCGACTATCTGATTAAAAAAGATATCGGGCGTTACCGTGCTATTATTAAAGAATTGAACTTACGTAAGTAAAATAACTGAAAGGCAATGCGATGTATTGCCTTTCTTTTTTGTAAATTGCAAAGCCTCACCACCCATTGTAATTTTTAAACTTTATTAGACGTCAAAGAATAATCCAATAATTTATAATGAAACTTGAGATTATATTTGCTACATGAATACACATGATCATCAATGGCCTTTATATTCCCTTGGCATTCAATCCAAATTAAATATGTAGAATGCGATGTAAATTCTATATTTTCTCTAACTTGCATTTCTTCAGTCCTAATGACATAAGCCTTATTTAACATATCATTTTCGGGATTGTCTAAATTACGTTTTCCCCAAATAAATCCATTTTTAAAGAAATCTGTTACTTCACCCATACTTAATTTAAGCAGATGCTCTTTGGTCAGATCAGCAAGAGGTAAAGATATTTTTTTTGCATCAAAATAAAAGACATTACTGACTTTTGTTTTATTGTAAAAATTTAAATTAATTTCACTATAAGAAGGATATGCATTTTCATTAATCATAATAAAAAAAGCATTATCTCCTAAAACAGTTCCTTCCTTTTTTGAGTTTATAGTCATGCCTTCGTAAAAAGTTGAAACGTCACTATCTATAGTAATCACTCTGTGCAAATTTAATTTAGGCAATGTTAATTGCTCTGAGTTTTGACTAGCTAGCTGATTTTGTCCGGATTGTTCTGGGACGTCTAACTTAGAAGAGCGACCACAACTACATAAAGAAATAATAACGATACTAAATAATAAACTTTTCACTAATGCCTCCATTTTTGGCTTATTCATCAGGCGAACATACATTAAAAATAGCTAGCCTCTAACTAATCTAACCTTGGAGTTAAAGGATATTTCATTTTTGAATCAGGATTGTAGAAAAGCAGGCCTTTAAGAGAGGTGGCAATTACGAGCTTGGTAATTTTTTAGCGCCTGGGAATGAATTTCAAACTCGTAGTTCTAAGATGAGTGACGACGGTGCTGGTGGCTAGTTACTTAAGACGATGGGACTAATTTCGTGTAATTCTTTTAACATACTCATTTAAATTTCTATTGAACTCATTATAATTTTTATCGATTAAACTTTGAGTTGTGCTAAATCATTAATAAGGTTCCTTCAATGATTCAATGATTCAATGATTTAAAGATACCGATTTCGAGGCAGCTGCTTTCATTTCAATCCTAACGCTTGAAATTCCTCATTTTTAGAATTTAGTACTGGAAGTCTTCGCAATTGATCACAGGAAATGAAAAAGGCTTCCAAAGAAGCCTTTATATCGTTAGTCTATGCATTTTAATGTGAGCTTTGTTTCGATTTCTAGTGAAATTAAATTTTATTTCGCCAAGTCATTAATTTCGACAAGCCTTTTAATGACTGGCTTTGACCTGGTAAATTCGATGAGCTTATCTTCAACAAATTTCGGGGGCTCTTAAAATGTTGAAGAGACCCACTTCAAGGTCTCTTCAATTGATCAGAAAATTAGATTCTTATTACTTACTATGAACTAACTCTACTATTGTGTTATATGAACCCCAACAAGCAGATTCGTCACATGCATTCCAGCCAAATCTTTCTTCACCGTCAAAACTATTTCCACTTTCATTTAAAAAGATTTTTATTAAAACTCTTTGCTTAGGTCCAAATAATGGCTTGTGTTCAATTTTCATAAAATATAAACTAATTTGATTAATGTGTAGAGCATCTCCTGCTGTAGTTGAAAGTCCATAGTTGCGCATGAACGCACGGTAATCCCCAGTAGGATAGGCATAATTTTTTGATTCAGAAAAGACTATATCTTCAGTTCTAGGAAATGGAATTTTTGAAATTTTTTGAAATGCTTTAGTTTTTTTGTAAGAATCGTTTCCATTATTAACTTCAACTTTAAACGTCATACCAGAAGTATCAATCTCAATAACAACTCTGTTTTGAACAATCTTCACATCTATAACTTTAGATCTCGTAATTAAAGACTTCGCAATTTCTTGAAAATTAGGATCAACATTTTTCTCTATTAGATTATTAAAATGGTTTTTTTGAACATCTGTAAGAACTAGATTTTCAATCGAAGCATAAATATTAATTGAAAACAATAAAAGTAATACACCAAATAATTTTTTCATAAATCCTCTCTTTCTGTTTTTAAATTTTCGTTAGTGTACCGTTTTGTGTGGGATCACATAACTGTATTGTTGTTAATGAAATCAATTTAGCAGGTCTAGAAAAATTCACAAGACGGCCCTGTAGCAATTACACGGCTTAAAAAAGAACGACGTCGTTAATAGAAAGAGTAATGAGAGAACTTGCGAGGCGCTTTAAAAGAATTACTCATAACTGGAGTGAGGCTGGGGCTGAAAGACTTGCTAGAATGTTGCTGAGATTTACGCTTGATAAAAAAGGCTGGGACGAGGTTTGGAATCAGAAAATAATTATTACGGGGAATTTTAAAATGGAGAATGTTGGGATATTTCCCACATGAATCGGGACACTAACAAATTTTCCCGTTTATAGCATATAAAATAAGTTTCAAGCTTGAATTGTATTTATTATACATTTTTGTATTTATAAATAATGGCTTTGAGGTGACCTTTGTTGGCTTTCTCTTTGTCTAAGCACTCAAAATTGAGTCTAGGAAGGTTAAACCTCGAAATTAGGAGTCTTGGATCGATGAGCGAAGGATTCATGGAAATGGGGCCCGTACGAACCATTACTTATAATCACAAAAAACGTAGTACCTAAATCTAGGCGGCATCTTTTCGGTCATACTCCATTGGAAAATCGTATAAAAAGTTCATGTACACTGCCCTTGATACACTTTATGTACAGCTGTATCTACTCTGTATCAAAATTCATGTTATAAACGTTTCATGGAAACACAAGACGCTTACTATTTATCAAAAATCAAAGAAGAGTTCTCTCGCAAACAGAGAGCTAATGAACACTACTCACTACGAGCTTATGCTCGTGATTTAGGAGTTCATCCTTCTACTTTGAGCCAAGTAATGAAGGGCAACCGTCCTCTTCCATTAAAGGACTCAGCTAGCGTTGTGAAAAACCTAAAGCTTGGACCTAAAGATAAAACGCTCTTTATGGAAAGTTTGTACAGAAGAAAAACTTCGATTGATGATATTGAGATTAGCTCTCTAGATGAACGGTTCATGTTGGATGAATCTTATTATAAAGCACTTGCTGAATGGGAGCACTTTGCTGTGCTTGAGCTTTATGAAATTGTCGATTTTCAGGCAAACATAGCTGAGATTTCAAAGAAGTTAAAAATCACTCCCAATCGTGCAGAAGTAGTTGTTAACAATCTTCTGACATGTGGACTGTTAAAAAGAAATGATATGGGAGAATTAAAAAGGGCCCATGCATCTGTAAGAACAACTGAAGATGTAAAATGCCAGGCCATGCAAGAGTCACATAAAGAAACCCTTATGATGGGGATTAATAAATTGGAAGAAATAGAGGTTGAGTTTAGAGATTTCTCTTCGACGACGGTCGCGATTGATCTTGAAAAGCTCACGGAGGCCAAGACCATTATTAGAGAATTCCGCCAGAAAATGGAAGGATTGTTCAGAGATGGTAACAAGACGGATCTTTACCAGCTGGCCATTCAGTTTTTTCCGCTAACAGATTCAAAAAACGAATTAAATTAAAAGGAGAATTTTATGAAATCATTACTAGTACTATCGAGTTTATTGTTGCTAAGTTCTAATGTTTTTGCAGGACAGGATAAAGGCAACGGTGGATTCCTTTATTCAAGAACATCTAAAAAACTTTTAGATATATCACAGGCTTCTTTGTTAACAGAGCTTGATTCTGTTTTAAAGAATAGAAAAGAACTAACATATACTTCGTCGGCATGTTCAAAACCAGTAGATTTAAGAGAACTTAATTCCATCGTTTCTGACTTAACATATAACTACGAGGCGCAATCCGTTGGGGTTAATCCAGAAGGAAAAGAAGAAAAAAGATACTTTCATATCAATAATGAAAATAAGGTCGAAGCCACAGAACTTTATTTTGCATCATTTATAGACACATCATTTAGATACTCTGAGTCTACTGATGCAGATGAAAAACAAAAAATTATTGCACCTATTAGAACGGCAATTATTCATGAATCACTTCATTTGTTTGATTATGGAGAAATGGAATCAAGATCTTGTGCCGATGATGTTGTTTCAGTTTTAGAAAGCTATGCCCCATCTAAGCTAGAGCAAAAAATCAAAGAAGTTGATGAACAAAATAATAAACTTATAGAAGAGGCATTGGCTAAATCAGGATGTATGACAGAAGAATCTTTTGCAAAAGACCAGAGATGGGTTGATGCTTATCGCGGTGCAGACGGAGAAGAAATGATAGATAATTATTCACGAGGAGAATTTGGAACTTTATTTGATATTGCCGCAGGTACTTTAAATTGTGTTTCAACTAAAATTGGTTTTAAGAAAGAAGAGTATGTGAAGGTTTTGGCCGCTAAAATTGACCGCCGAGTACATATTAGCGGAAAAGCTGATCGCGATAACACCGCAATGGTATATGGATTTATGGATACAAGATTTCAGGCAAAAAGCCTAAAAAATGTGGCCACTTATTTAAATAAGATTATGAAGTTTCCTTTTGAGATTGAATCGCCTAAGGCTAAATAACGTTAGGTTAACTTTAAAAGACTAGCTTGATAGCCAACTGAGCAATTAAATCTCAAAGAAATTATAACCGGCCATCGCTTAAAAACGATGGCCATTTTTACTTATAATCACTACTTTTCCTCCCCTTTTCATTGATCTATGAACAACTTACCTCCCCATTGACAATGTCCCTTTTAAGGTACATACCATTCTAGTGAAAAAAGAAAAATGGCTGAGTGTTGTATTTTACGAACCGGCACGAAAAGAAAGTGTTGGAGAGCCGGATACTAAATTAATGAAGTAAGAAGCTGCTGGGTGTTTTGAAATTAGATTGAAGGGTGCAGATGGTATTTATAGAGCTTTTTATATCTTAAAAACGAAAACTGGGAATCTTGGTTTTTCATGGTTTCA
>JAURWF010000017.1 GCA_030655095.1 bacterium | reverse complement strand
GGTATCCAGTTAATGTTCATTGGAGTCCTTGGGGAATATATTGGCTCGATTCACACCTTTATCCAGCGTCGCCCTGTGGTTGTGGAAAAAGAAAGAGTTAATTTTGATAAGTAGTAAAAGCTGGCGTCCGAGAGTATTAGCATATTTGAGTATTATTCTTCTGCTGAATCTGGCAGGTTTATGGTACTACATTGATTATTTTACTTCGAATGGGTATTTGCCTAGTCCCTTTGTCTATGACAAGTCCGATACTTTTATGGACTTATTTAACACAATGTACTGGGCGTATGATGATGGTCGCTATACATTTTGGGGTTCTGTTTATCCGCCATTAGGTTTTTTTATTTTGAAGTTTATTAACTTTGTGTTTGACGGCAGTTACTATGGCGACCCCAGTTATATGCGTGACAATTCTGCATTTGTTATTTTTGGATTCGGACTTGTTTACCTGCTAGTTCCAGTTCTTGTATTAAAAACAAGGTATTGGCAAGGCTTTCTCGGAAATGAAAAATTTCTCATCTATTTTGTGATTGTACTCAGCACTCCCATGCTTTTTGCATTGGAGAGGGGGAATATGATTGTATTGGCGCCTATCCTTTTGGCTCTCGCACTATCGAGGATCGGTTTTTTAAGAGTGCTTTGCATTGCGCTGTTAATTAACATCAAACCCTATTTCGCGCTGCTGATGATTTATTACTTGGTAAGACGAAACTGGAAGGGTTTTGCAACTTGTTCATTATTGTCCGGTTTAATTTTTGTAATCACCGGATTGGCACTTGATAATCACTTTCTCAATTTTTTTATGAATCTTTTAAGTTTTTCTCAAGAGGACGGGCTATTTTCCCTGAGAGAAGTGATGGGTATGCCATCAAGTATCTCGGCATTTTCATATGTGCTCAAAAGTCCGGACGGTTCTGGATTTGCTTCGGCTTATCTAAGTTCGGAGATGATTACAAATATTGTTAACGCAATTGAGACTGCGAAGTGGGCAGTACTGATTTTTTCTTTGGCAACGCTGATTAAAAAGTCAATATTAATGCGTGATGCAGAGATTTTTTGTTTACTTCTGGTTTTAATAACAAATTTAGGGATATGGGTTGGTGGGTATTCCCTTATCTTATATATCGTTTTGATCCCGGTTTTTAGTAAATTGCGCGCAAGCTCGGTGTATTTTAGTTTGGTGGCAATCATAGCTATGCCAATAGATATTATCCCTTTGATAGATGATTTTATTGGACAGCAGAATGCCTATCTTTCTGACTCAATGGTAGATATTCAGTGGACTATGGGGCTAGGCAGTGTAGCTCGGCCGCTTGTAAATATCATGTTATTACTAATACTGTCTTATGAGATTCTTATGAGAAAACATAAACTCGTAAGTGACAAAATCGAGCATCGCGGCGATTTTCTTTTTGGTGGGTATGGATTAGAGGGGAAGGTGTACCACAATGTTTAATATGGAAAGGTCAACGAAAGTATATGTAGCTGGAGCGGTTCTGGGTTTGCTATTAGGTGTATTGCTATATGCTTTTCAACCAGTACGATGGGAAGCCCAGGCTCTAGTTAGGCTAGCGCAGACTTCTACTAGCCAACAAAATCAAATAACATCTGAATTCAATGCTATTGAAGATGTTCCGGTTGTGATTGAGCGTCTTAAATCTCGCTCTTTCATGTCAGAAGTAATTAAGAGGGCAAAAACAGATGGAGTTGCAGATATACTAAATCAAGATAAATGCAATTGCGTAACTATTAAACTAATCAAGAATAATGACGCGCTTATTATTAGCGTGGTTGGTAGTACTTCGGAGTTAGCAAAGATCTCGGCTGATGCTATTGTTGAGGAACTTAAATTTAAACATAGCGTAATGCTTGATGAATATAAAAGTGGCATTGAACATAAGGCATTAGATGTTGATCGTGAGACAGAAGCACTTTCAAAAAATATTGCTATATTGGCTGATAGCATGCAATCGGGCAAGGATAAAGCCGATGATGCGCAAGCAGTAAGCAAGGGAATTTTAATTATGACAATGCAAACTGATCTCGAAAAGAAAAGGAGCCAGTCGACAGAGCTTCGAGATCTTATGTCAAGCTTTCATAGCCGAGGAACTGAGTTACTCGAACCTATCTTTGTTAAAGATAAACGCTTATTTTCCTCGCTGGCGCGCGCATGTTTATTTGGCACATTATCAGGTGTATTTTTGAGTGTGTTATGGGTTCGATGGAATAAATAAATCGGATTTCCTATGCATTTTATTGAATTAAAAAAGAATCTTAAGAAAGATTTTTCAGGCTTAAAAAAAGCAAAGATTGTTTTATTGGGGGCTCGGCGACTCAGCTTCTAACTCAAGCTATTCGTGGTTATGGCTATGAACTTGGGTTTGATCTGGCAATATTTGAGGCAGATTATATGACCGGATTGATCAGCAAATATTGTATAGCGCTTCAGAGATGCGTCAATTGCAGCCTGAGTCTCATATTTCAAGCTGTACAAAAGCTGAGGAAAAGGTTCTATAAGACTGAAATTCGACAAAGTGCAGTGATAGTTTTTGATCACATAGTTTTCACAATGCGCGTCTAAGTTCACTTTGTAGGCGCATTCACCCCAGGAAATATAACTATCCCATACAAACTCAAACTGTATTGGAAGATGTACGCTAGCAATTAAATTGTGAGATAGCTTGAGCAGTGCCCATTCATAATATGGGCACTGCTCAATGTCAACGAGAGATTTAAGAGCAACTCCCTTTAGGAAAAATGGCATGAACAAACGACTCTCTATGAGAATATTGTCGGTGGTATGGTTAGCGGTGCTCGCGATACTAGGTGCGTATTCGATAGATTCTAGCGTATGGGTACGCCCCCATCTGTCCTTTTTAAAATCAGCCGCCAATAACCGCGATACTATAAATGTTGCGTCATATATCTATGGAAAGACTCCTCTCGTTTGGTTAGGGGAAATCAAGAACCCCGATAATGCTTTTATTCATCTAAAGCTCCGCTTTCACACTGATAACACAGAGGGTAATCCCAACGTGTTTCAGACTGCCCCAGTTAATCGCGGCATGCGTATGGAAATTTCTGGCTCAACAGCGGCAATTATCGTTCCCGATTTGTCGGTGCCTGGCGATCTGAAGGGGCTTACCCTGACCACGGCACTTAAGATTGGGCAGTGGTACACACTAGAAGTAGAGGCGTTAAATGGTGCGTATGTCAGTGTTAAGTTGGATGGGAAGAAGGTGGTCGATTATGCCAGTGTGGGTCTGTCTATGGAGACATCCCAACTCTTAGTGGGTGGTGGATTCGATGCGTCCCGCGTTTTTCGAGGGCAGATGGAAGATATTTCGATTACAAAAGGAAATGTTCCTCAATCTTGGCATTTGTTTTTCTCGTCAATCTCTAATAGAGGAATACTAATATTTTCATTTGTATGTATTTTTATTGTTGTGATGGTGAGAATGGTAAATGTCGGGATTCTTACGAACCTTTTGATGCCGCACCGAATTTCTAATATGGCTATGATAGGTTTGGTCTTGATCCAAATGCTGTTGCTATTAATACTGCCCGCATACAGAAATGTTGTTATCGTTTATTTGTTTTTGTTTCTAATAGGGATAAATCAATACATCCTATTTACACCCACATTCCTTAAAGAAAGATTTTCTTATTTTGTACTTGTTCCATTGAATGGGTTGCTGCAGCTTTCTGTGCTTGGTGCCTATTTAGTAGGGTTCAGTATTAAGATTAAATTGTTAGTACCTGCACTTTTGTGTATTTCCTTAATAGCGTATTTACTCAATTTCAAATTGAATAGGGATAAATTCGTTTCAATGTATGCAGAAATGAAGGAAGACTATTCGATTGCTCTCATTGGTTATACATTAGTCATCACTCCAATTATTCTTTGCCTAATATTCCCGGTTTTGTTAACTGAGTACTCAACATCGCCCTATAGATTAGGGCCTGATATGGCATCGTATGCCAAGATGGCACAATATCTTTTGGATGGTGGTACATGGGCAGAGGCAAACCTAAGGGCCGGTGAGTTTGCAGGAATGTCACCAGGTGACATAAATCGCTATAGTGATGCCACTATGTCATGGCCGCTAATGTACTACTTTCGCTGGGGTTTAACTGCTTTTCAAGCGGCAGTGACAACCATCACTTTTTCAAAGCATTCATTTGAAACAGCGTTCATTTCGATGGCCTTACCTTACATCTTTACGTGCGGATTAGTTTTAATCTGGCTAAGGAGACAAATGGGTCTGGGAGGTGTCGCGGCTATATTGGGTGCTGTCGCATTTGCATTTAATCCAAACATACTTAATCTTTGGTATGAGGGGTTTTATGGGAATTCATATGCTTTAGGATTTTTCATCCCGATTCTGTATATGTTTTTGCATTTCAGAAGCAAGGAGAAATACGCAGTTGGCGATATTACAAAATCGATTTCATTTTCATCCATCTTATTTGCAGCTAGCCTTTTAAGTTATGCTGAAGGTGTGGTTTTTGTTTTGGCTGCATTCATGATTATTTTGTTTATTGTTGATTCTTTAATGAGCAAGTCGATTAATTGGACGCCATACCTAATAGTTCTAAGTAGTGCGTGCATTGGGGTGCTAATTGTTTTACCCTGTGGTTTCATTGTTGAGTGGGCGGTTTTAGCAATTAAGCAATTAACGCAAGAAGGAGGAAATGGGTACGCACAGCCATTATGGGCATTTCCGAATGAAATACTTGGCTTCCCAAATATATATCTAAATACATCAGTCGAGCATACAGGAAAGCTACTGCACCGAACAAACTTAAGTCTAGTATACAGCTGCATAATTTCCGTGCTTGTTCTCTATTCAATCTTCGTGTATTTCAGAAAAAGGCGTAGAGAAGAGAATGTCTTATATATGGCCAGCATACTTATGGTTGCAGTCTCTGCTTGTTTTGTCTATTACAAATCACCAAATAATAATTATACGTATATGAAAATGTATGTATTTCATTTGCCGCTTTTATTCATAATATTTTGGGGTTCTCTGCATATAGTTTTTGAGAAGCATTTTACAAAATTTTTTAACCTAGATTCAAAATGGCTACATCTATTCGTTGCCATGCCGATTGTTATAAGTGGAATGGTTTATATTATTCAATATAAAGAAGAATCAATTTCTATTGAGAAGTTCAGAATTGAATTGCATAGCGAAATTAAACAACTTAATTTTGATAATGTGGTTATGTATCCAATCTTTATTAACAAGGGCAATCCAAATAAAGATATCCTCTATAGAGACATGTACCCAGCTGTTTTGCCAACGCCATGGATGATACCTAGTCTTTGGAGTTCGGGGCATTGGAAAGACAAACCTTATTATAAAAATTTCATGAGCCATAAGGTTTATTTGTTTATTGAAAAAGAATCTAGTCATTCGTATGTAGTACAGAATGGGGAGGTTGTATTTCAAAATCAATGCTGTCTAATAATTGATTCCGGTAAGATCATCAGAGATGGCATCAAAAGTGAAGATAATTCAATTGATTTTGATGTCTATACCCATTCGATAAAAGAGTTTGTTGGCAAGGGAGTGTAGATTTGATACAAACGGAGAAGTTGAAATCGCTGCACAGATTGAACAAAACTGTATTAGGGATGGCAAAAATTTTTGGCGCTTATTTTCCTGCGCTTATTGACATTAATAGTATCTTCTTCAGATTGGGCTTAAGGAGGTGATGGGCATTAACTCAGTTAATTCAACAGAAATAAACAAATAGACTGTAGTCTGGTCGATTCATGATTTCAAAATTATATTGATTATGAGCAAAAAAAATATTTACGTAACTAAGCCACCGTTGGAAGAGCTTGTCCCTTATTTACAACAAATATGGAATAACAAAATACTCGTCAACGGAAAGTTATTCCACCAACAGTTGGAAAAAGCACTATGCGAATATCTGGGCGTAGAACACATTAGCCTATTCACTGACGGTACTATTGCGCCGGTCACTGCTTTGCAAACTTTGCGAAATACTGATGCTGAGGGCTCAGATCTGCATGCACTTTTTATGGGAGTACTCCAGCAGGCAGGCAAGAAAATCGCTGGTGACGTTGGTGATAAACTAGCTCAAAAGATGAGTGGACAGGTAGTCACTTTAATCGGGAATGTGTTTGAAGGACCGGAGAACGCGATCAGTAACCGGCTCCAATCTAATTCAGAAAAAGCATAGCATGAAAAAAATCGCCATCCTTCAATCCAATTACATCCCCTGGAAAGGGTACTTTGACATGATCGCCGCAGTGGATGAGTTCATCCTGTACGACGATATGCAGTATACGCGGCGTGATTGGCGCAATCGTAACCAGATCAAGACGCCGCAGGGGGTCCAGTGGATGACGGTTCCAGTGCAAGTGAAAGGAAAATATCATCAAAAAATCCGGGATACAGAGATTGACGGTTCAGACTGGGCATCAGCGCATTGGAAAGCACTGGCGCAGAACTATCGCCGTGCGCCACACTTTGACGATATTGCCGCATGGATCGAGCCGCTTTACCTTACTGGGAGCTACACAAATATCGCGCAATTGAATCGCCTCTTTATCGAAGCCGTATGCAATTACTTGGGAATCAAAACCGTGATAAGTAATTCATGGGACTACACCTTGCTTGATGGCAAAACAGAGCGTCTAGCCGATCTTTGTGCTCAGGCAGGCGGAACGGAATACATTTCAGGCCCTGCGGCCAAGGATTATGTCGAAGAGAGCGTGTTCACGGAACGTGGTATCAAGTTGACATGGTTTGATTACTCTGGATACACCGAATATCCTCAACTCTGGGGCGAATTTACCCACGGCGTCACTATTCTCGACTTGCTGTTCAATTGCGGCAAAGACGCGCACCGCTACATGAGGTATGTAGGCTCATGAGGCTTTCCATTGTTGCGACCCTCTATCAATCCGCGCCTCACATCACCGAGTTTCATCAACGGGCAAGTGCTGTTGCGAAGCAACTTGTGGGTGAAGGCTACGAAATCATTCTGGTGAACGACGGATCGCCCGACAACAGTTTGGAAGTTGCTGTGCAACTCAGCGAGAGCGACAACCATGTTGTCGTAGTCGATCTCTCCCGTAACTTCGGTCATCACAAAGCAATGATGACAGGTTTGTCCTCCGCTTCTGGCCAACGGGTGTTTTTGCTCGATAGCGACCTCGAAGAGGAACCGGAATGGCTACTAAGCTTCACAAGACAAATGGATGCCGAAGCTAGTGATGTTGTCTATGGCATTCAATCCAAGCGCAAAGGTGGATTTTTTGAGCAAATTACTGGCGGATTTTTCTATCGAGTATTTCGACTTCTTACCGGATTGGCGCAACCGAACAACATTGTCACGGCGAGACTTATGTCACGACGCTATGTTGATGCGCTGCTTTTACATCGAGAGCGTGAGCTGAATATTGGCGGCCTGTGGATAGTTACCGGATTCAAGCAATGCCAGCAAATCATCCAAAAGCACTCCACCAGTCCTACAACCTATTCGCTCTCACAAAAGTTCAGACATCTCGTTAATGCAGTGACTTCTTTCAGTAGCTTACCGCTGGTGTTTACATTTTACTCGGGGCTGTTTATTTCTATTTCTGCACTAGGATATATCGTTTATCTCACAATCAGGTATCTTTTCATTGCATCGCCACCCGATGGGTATACGTCCATTATTGCCTCGATATGGCTTTTCTCCGGACTGATAATTTTCTTTATCGGGGTACAAGGGATTTATATTTCCAAGGTATTTTCCGAGGTCAAACAACGGCCTTATACGATAGTTCGCCACGTTTATAAGAATTCACAAAGACAAGAGCTCCCGAAATGACGACAGATAATAAGATTCCATCAGCATCATACGGCATTCTCCAACAGAACCTGCCCGACTCTACTCTTGACGAAGCAGCAGAACAGGTCAGAAATCTTGGGTATGCAATTATCGATTCAGGCTATACGGCGCCTGAACTCCATAGTTTTTCTGAGGAGTTTAACTGCACCCGAGATCATTACGTGCAAACGTATGGCGAATCTGAACTCAGGGGCCTCAACGAGTTCCACACCATACGCGCACCACTTACGCATGGTGGGGATGCGTTTCTCAAACTCGCACTAAACGAACACCTGCTTTCGTTACTGAAGAAGTTGATTCCGGGAAAGTTTATCCTCAACCAACAGAACGGTGTGATCAATCCACCTCAGGAAACGTATAATCAGGGCGCATGGCACCGGGATCTTCCCTACCAGCATTTTGTATCTACAAAGCCGCTTGCAATAAATGCCTTGTTTTGTGTTGATGATTTTACTTTTGAAAACGGGGCCACTTTTGTGCTTCCGGCATCGCACAAAGCTGAAGCTTTCCCTTCCGAAAATTATGTTCGAAAAAATGCGATCCAAGTTGAAGCGAAAGCAGGCTCTTTTATCGTTCTTGACTGCATGGTATTTCATGCTGGCGGATTCAATAAAACTAATTTAGAGCGTCGTGCAGTGAATCATCTCTATAACATTCCCTATTTCAAACAACAGATTAATATTCCAATGAATATGACAAGTTCGGATCTTTCACCTGAGGTAAGAGATATATTGGGGTTTACCTATGCCGAGCCAACCTCCATTTCGGACTATCTCTCGAAACGGACAGATAAGAAATATTGATGCTCGTGCAACAAGTAAGACTGGACTCTTGACCAAAGTTGATGTTTTTTTGCAAACCAAAATATTTTAGGAGTGTTTATTTATGTTTAAAAATCCATATTGTTGTCCATTGTCCAAAGAAAGTTTACGTGCGGAGGACTCGGGTTTAACCGGAGTTCATGGCGTACATTATCCTTTTTTAAATGCAAAGATCACTAACAAAATACCCGTTTTTATTGACGAAAAAATGCTTTCAGGGGGGGATAAAATTTCTCAGGCAATGTACAAAAAAGATGATGCTGAATCGGCATATGAAAATTTTTTGACTTGGCTTTTTGAAACATTTAAGCAAGATGAATACTCATTTAGAAATTCATTGGTTGAAAAGTTGAATTTGAAGGCTGGTGATCGTGTGCTTGTAACTGGATGTGGCTTGGGTGATGACGTAAAGTGTATTTTGCCGAAGATTGGTTCAACAGGAGAACTTTTTGCACAGGATATTTCAGACTTAATGATTGTTGCGACTGCTCGAAGATTATCCGGTGCAGGCGGTCTGCAGGCTGATATTAATAATCTTTACCTTAGCGTTTCAAATGCATCAATGCTTCCCCATCCAGATTCGTATTTTGATGCTGCATATCATTTTGGAGGGATAAATTTATTTTCTGATATTAAGTCTGCAATTCATGAAATGGCCCGTGTCGTCAAAGAAGGAGGGAAAGTGGTCATCGGCGATGAAGGCATTGCTCCATGGCTTAAAGAAAATGAGTATGGAAAAATAGCTATTTGTAATAATAAACTTTGGGCGTTGGAACCTCCGCTTTCATTGTTACCTGAAACCGCCTCGAATGTCCATTTGACGTGGGTGTTGGGAAATTGTTTTTATGTTATTGATTTTGAAGTTTCCAATTCAGTGCCTTTAATGGATATTGATGTACCACATAAAGGAGTTCGCGGGGGCAGTATGCGTAAAAGATATTTTGGTCAGCTAGAGGGGATAGATCCTGAGCTTAAAGAAAAAGTTGGGTTAGCGGCATCTACTACTGGAACGAGTACCAGTGCATGGGTAGAGCAAGTAATTTCAAAAGCGTTAGCAGATGGCGGATTGATTAAGAAGTAATTAGCATCTAAAAAAAGCAATGCTCTATACCATCGTAAGGTAGATTTATGCAAAAAAACAAAACTGACCTCTTGACTGAAGTTGCTGGGTACTACACAACCAAGTTGGCTCAGTATGGAGAAACCCCTCAAGGCGTTGATTGGAATGGCGAAGAAAGTCAATCACTACGTTTTGAACAACTATGCAAAATTGTTGGTACTCCAAATCATTTTACGATAAATGATCTAGGGTGTGGCTATGGGGCGTTCCATGACTTTCTGTCTAACCGATATGACTCTTTTTCTTATTCAGGAATTGATGTATCCGAGAGTATGATTCGAGCTGCCGAGCAGCGCTATCAAAACAAAGCTCAAGCGCGCTTTGTGCTCTCCAGCGAACCGGATCAGGTAGCTGATTTTGGCGTTGCGAGTGGCATCTTCAATGTCAGCTTGGGCCGATCAGATGCTGAATGGCAATCTTATCTTGAAGCTACTCTGGATAAGCTCGACCAGACCAGTCGTATCGGCTTTGCCTTCAATTGCCTGACTTCCTATTCCGATTCGGACAAGATGCGCGACTACCTGCATTACGCCGATCCTTGTGTACTGTTTGATTTCTGCAAGCGACGCTATTCGCGCAACGTGGCTCTGCTCCACGACTACGGGCTGTATGAGTTCACAATTTTGGTAAGGAAACACCGATGAAAAAACCTCTAATTATCTTTGGCACTGGTGACATCGCCGAGCTTGCACACTTTTATTTCAGTACTGATTCAGAGTACAAAGTTATCGCCTTTACGGTCGATGCCACTTATCTGACGGAAACATCTTTTTGCGGCCTTCCTGTCATCGTCTTTGAAGAAGTAACAAAGCATTATGCTCCAGAAAAGTATGAGCTTTTTATTGCACTCAGCTACTCCAAGCTTAACGCGGTGCGGAAGGAAAAATATCTGGAGGCCAAAGCGATGGGTTACAGGATAGCCAGTTTCATAAGTTCTAGCGCCACCGTACTGAATGATGGGTGTATCGGTGAGAACTGTTTCATTTTTGAAGATAACACCATCCAACCGTTCGTCATTATTGGAAATAACGTTACGCTTTGGAGCGGAAACCATATTGGGCATCACTCTATCATCAAGGATCACTGCTTCATTGCCTCGCATGTGGTTATTTCTGGAGGCGTTGAAATTGGAGAACAGTGCTTTATTGGTGTGAATGCAACGTTGCGCGATCATATCAAGATCGGTGAAAAATGCGTGATTGGCGCTGGTGCTTTACTGCTTGCTGATGCTGAGCCAGAAGGTGTATATATTGGCGTAGCGACTGAACGCTCAAAAGTACCAAGTACTAGGTTGAGAGGGATATGAAAAAATGGCAAAAACTTGGGGTTCTTTACAGCCCTTTTGGTACGAACCGTCATCCTAAACTTTTGACTCATGCAGCGAACCCTCTGCCTGTTCTGATTGGGGGAGACTTGTATCGCGTTTTCTTCAGCGGCAGGGATGTAAATAACCGATCTTCGGTAGGCGCAGTCGATATCGATATCGCAAAACGCAAGGTCATTCAGGAACAAAGTCATCCTTTTTTTGTGAATGGGCCAGAAGGTAGTTTTTACGCCGATGGCGTGAGTATTGGCAACTGTTATGAAGATAACGGTGTGAAATACATGCTTTTTATGGGTTGGCAGACGCCTAAAGAGGGGCACTGGCGGGGCGATATTGGTCGACTTATTGTGAAGCCTGATCTGAGATTGGAGTTAGATTCGGAAGACCCTTTTATGGGTTCTGACAGTGTTGATCCAATAAGCCTTTCCTATCCTTGGGTACAGAGGAACGAAAAAGGAGGCTATAGCATGTGGTATAGCTCAGTAACAACTTGGGATGCAGGCAATGGGGAGATGCTGGCTCCTATAAAATTCGCATCTTCTGCAGATGGACATAACTGGAATCGTGAAGGCTTAGCCATACCTTACGAACTTGGAAGAGCCCAAGCATTTTCCAGGCCCACTGTGGTAGGTGATTTAAAAACAGGTTTTGAGATGTGGTTTTCCTATCGTAGTAATGTTGGGGGGAAATACCGCATTGGATATGCTTTAAGTAAGGATGGAAGAAAGTGGGAATTAGCCTTAGAGGATACGGGCATTGATGTTTCTTTAGATGGATGGGACTCCGAAATGATTGAGTACCCATTTGTTTTTGATCATAAAGGCCAGCGTTATATGCTTTACAACGGCAACGGGTATGGCAAGACTGGTTTTGGCCTAGCAGTGTTGGGGCAAAATTAATGGTACGCTTTATCGATTATATCTACATTGTGGCGACCATATGCTTTACAGTTTACGGCCAACTTATTCTTAAGTGGCGTATCGGGAGCTATGGACCGCTGCCTGTGAACTTCATTGAAAAACTAAAGTTTCTGATTTCACTAATATTCGACCCAGCAATATTTTCTGGTTTTGCTGCTGGTTTTCTTGCATCGCTGGCCTGGATGGCTGCTATGACTAAATTCGACCTTAGTCATGCTTACCCATTCATGAGTTTAAATTTTGTTGTGGTGATATTACTAAGTGGGTGGTTTTTAAGTGAGCCAGTGACGTTACAAAGAGCATTAGGCGTGGGACTCATTGTACTTGGGACGGTGGTGACAGCTCGTGGTTAGGCTACAACCATCGCAATCCTGGCTGATCCTAAGCTCTGTGTTTACCGTGGCAATTTTTTTATTTTTGCTCTGCTTGTTCTTTGAGCCAAGATGGGAGACCAATGACGACGTCGCAATGTCTATGATGGCTCATGGTTACGGCGTTGCAGCATTTGGTTCGGCTAATATTCTTTTTTCCAATGTCTTTTGGGGATACCTAGTTCGCGCAATCCCGGAAATCAATGGGGTATTGGGCTACTCTATTGCTACGCTTACTGTGCTTGTTATCGTTGGTTCGGTAATGACCTATGGTCTGCTCCGGCTCGGTGTGGGATATGTGGCTTGCCTTTCGGCTCTTGTATTGATACTGGTGCGTCCTGTTCTTTTTCCGCAGTTCACCATCAATTCCGGACTGCTCTTGATCGGAGCGGTCATTTGCTGGCATCTGTATGCGCGACAGAACGATTGGCGAACGCTGGCGATTAGTTGTCTTCTTGCTTTTTGTAGCTACTTAGTACGTAGCCAAGAGTTTCTGCTGGTTCTAATCGTGGCTTTACCATTATTGCCATGGCGAACTCTGCTAATGCGTCGAGCTGCAAAAATTGCTTTTTTCGTTCTTATTTTTGCCATAGCCGTCTCAGCAGTCATTGACAGACAGGCTTACCAAGGGGATGAGTGGAAGTCCTTTAATGCGCTTAACCCAGCTCGCGCACCCTTCACTGATTTAGGTGCCAGCGGGCTTCTAAAGCAGCGCCCGGATATTCTGGAGCGGCATGGTTACAGTATTAATGATATTGATTTGATTGCTAGTTGGTTTTTTGTTGATTCACATATCGCGAACCCCCAAGCCTTGCAGGCGATGCTCACCGAGCTGGGCCACTTGCCATCGCAAGGCAACGCATTAACTAATGCTTGGATTGGCGTGCAAACTTTGTGGCACCCTGTACTTTTAACGCCTGTTTTGGCTGCATTGTTGTTGGCTTTGTTTCGGCCAAGTTGGCAGGTGGCTGCTAGTTGGGGGTTATGCATTACAGCTGTCTTTGTCCTAGGCTTATTAGGCCGTCCAGGGATTTTACGCGTATATGTGCCTTTGGTTTGCTTACTCTTGGTCTCTCCATTCTTGAGTGGACAAGTTGCTGGTTGGCGCAATCGGCTTAGTGTCGGTGTATTGCTTGTGGCTGCGGTAGTCAACGCTGCCCATGTTTTCTCTGAGTCGAAAACTTCTCAAATTGCTGCCGAACAGGTCTGGAAAGAATTGGCAACTTTCCCTAATTTTCCAGTAGTTATCTGGGCCGCTACATTCCCCTACGAGGCTGTTTATCCCGTATTAAGGGCATCATCTTCGGTAATGTCATTCAAGCATTATGGTTTGGGTACTTCAACGCTGGCACCTTTTACCGTCGCTTATGTAGAACAAAAAGCAGGACGTGGCATGATAGATCAACTTGTTAAAGAGACGGGCGTTCCGATCATGGCCAACACGGCGTATTTTAAAATGCTCGAAATCTATTGTATAGAACATCTTCATGGACAGCTAAATGAGCTTTCTACCAAACAATATGGAGCAATTGAGGTGAGTCAGCGTCGATGTGAGGTAAAGCAATGAACGAAAAACTGCCTGAATTAGGGTATAGGGCCTGGTGGCAGAAAAGAAACTCAACTAGCAAAGGAGTATCAACAGGGTGATTGAAAGCCGCATCCCATTTAATTGGCCGCATATGACGGGCAAAGAATTGTATTACATCGCCGAGGCTCATTTCAATGGTTGTTTGGCTGGCGACGGCCCATTTACCAAGCGTTGCCATGGGTGGCTGGAAGATCGCACAGGTTGCAGCAAGGCCTTGTTGACCCACTCCTGTACCGGTGCCCTGGAAATGGCTGCCTTGTTGCTGGATATTCAGCCGGGCGACGAGATCATCATGCCTTCCTATACCTTTGTGTCTACCGCGAATGCATTTGTGTTGAGAGGTGGTGTACCGGTCTTCGTGGATATTCGGGAAGATACGCTGAACTTGGATGAGAGCTTGATTGAGGCTGCCATTACGACTCGCACTAAAGGGATTGCGCCCATTCATTATGCTGGCGTGGCCTGCGAAATGGACACGATAATGTCAATCGCCAAACGCCATAATCTGAAAGTGGTGGAAGATGCAGCGCAGGGCGTAATGGCAAGCTATAAGGGGCGCGCTTTGGGCAGTATAGGTGACCTTGGTGCCTATAGTTTCCATGAGACAAAAAATGTGATTTCAGGGGAAGGTGGGGCGTTGTTGGTTAACGATCCTGAGTTGGCCTTGCGGGCTGAGGTTATCCGGGAAAAAGGCACGGATCGCAGTCGCTTTTTCCGCGGTGAGGTGGATAAATACACATGGCAGGAAGTAGGGTCTTCGTTTCTGCCAGGGGAGTTGATCGCCGCTTTCCTTTGGGCGCAACTTGAAGAAGCAGATCGCATTACACAAGACCGCTTGGTCAGCTGGCAGCGTTATCACGAAATGCTTGAGCCGCTGGAATCCAAGGGCATTCTTCGTCGCCCTATCATACCTGATGGCTGTCAGCACAATGCGCACATGTACTACGTGCTGCTCGCACCTGAGATTGATCGGCAGATGGTGCTGGATGAGTTCAAACGCAACGATATCGGGGCTGTGTTTCATTACGTGCCGCTGCATTCATCACCAGCCGGAAAACATTATGGACGGACACAAGATTCTCTTACTGTGACCATTGATCAATCCGAGCGTTTGGTTCGTTTGCCTCTATGGGTAGGTCTAACTGAGTACAAGCAAAATAAGGTTGTTGATGTGCTTAAGGTCAGTATGGCAATACGGTGAAACGAGTTCGGGCTATTTTTTGCCATCCTTATTTGATTGTGGCAGCCGTTGTTTTTGGGTACTTGTTAGTTTGGATTTGTATGCCGCTTTATCCTGATGAAGTGTCTTTTCGTCTCAATGGAGCGCGCTTGTTTGTTGATGATGGCTTGCAATATGGGCTTTACCCCGCCTGTGCGTCTAACTTTAAAGCTACCCACCCGATTTTCTATCCTGTAGCGGCTTTTTATGCGATTCTTGACAGTCTGCCAGAATGGGAAGGTATACGATTTATTCCTTTTATAAGTCTTTTTCTGTCAGTTTTGGTAGCACTTTCCATAATTTCGAAAAGCCGCTTTGGCAGGGCATCCGGTATTTTTCTTATTGGATTTATTGGTGTTTCTGGTTCAGGTTTAATTTTGTCGCGACCAGAGTGGGTTTTGCTGGTACATGGAATGGCATGTTTAGTTAGCTTTTATGTGCTGCTTGTTCATAGACGTAGCGAATTGATCATATGCCTAGTGATTAGTGGATTGACGTTTGTTGCCTTGTTATCGCTTTATCTCCATATCCAAGGCGCTATTTTCATACCACTTACAATGCTACCGTTGGTATTGTATTCTTTTAAAAGTGATATTTCCCAATATGCTAGGTCGTTAACTGTAACTGCTATCTTCATTATCCTTATTGGGGTATGGGCTAGTATTCAACAATTTCATTTTCGTTGTTCAGAGCTTCCGGCCCTTGAGCATTTCATTTCTGCGATGACTATTGCTGGAGCTTATAACGAAAAAGGATTGTTACAGAGTGTAGTTTTTTTATTGGATAAGTGTTGGCGCTATATTGGTCAATTTCAGTTTAAAGAAGTCTACGATGTTAATTACCTGCCTTCAGCGATACCTGTGAGCAAGGCTGGGCAATATGTAGTAAAACTAATAAATGCATCGATTACATTTTTGCTATTGGTGAACCTTTTCTGTTCTTTTTCGATAGCTAACTATTCAGGAGTGTTGATTGTAAAGAAGCTTTTTATCTCAGCTAATGGGCTAACAATAAGAGAGAGACTCTACAGTTCTTCTCCTTATTTATTTATATTTTTTGCAATTGGTGCGCTGCTTGGATTATTTGTCTATGATGCGGCAACTAATTTTTACCGATCTTTTTATCTTAATCTTTTAATGGCCATTACCAACGGCATTGTGCTCTCATTTTCTGCGAGTAAATTAAGATGGGTGTTAAGGCAAATTGGAGTGATTAGTCTGCTAACCTGCTTTTGTAGCACCATACTAACATTCGAAATAATTAGACCAAAGATTCAGTCTGGTCAAGTTGGCCCTTCCTTAGCGCTAGATACAGATTGGGGCCGTGTGAGAGCAGATGTGAATCAATTGAAGCAGGCTTGTGATATAAACGATAAAACAACCAAAATAATGATGGATGACATGACATACGATGCATTAAAACAGCATTCGCATCTAATTTCATTCACATATTTTTCTTTCAGTGCGAGTCTTTCTGGAGGAAGTGCAGAAGATCAATTGCAAGCCCACAGCGCATTATTCAAACGAGTATCACCAAATGCCGCAATAATGTTATGTAGTAATTTCTCCACTATTAGTTTGACTCCAACCAGTCAAAAATCATCTTTGTGTTGTGCAAAATTTTAAGGTAGAGGGGAATGCAGTTTGATATTACAGTAATTTTTGCCCAGCGTCTTTGGCAGGCGTTATCGGGTCTGGTGACGATTTTACTGCTGACACATTTTCTAACGCCGATTCAACAAGGCTGGTATTACAGTTTCTTAAGTTTGGCGGCGCTTTATACCCTGTTCGATCTGGGTCTATCAATCGTGCTTGTGCAATTCTCGGCTCACCTCTTCATTAATATGAGGTGGATTGGTAAAGGACGTGTCACTGGTGAAAGTGGAGAGCAGTTTTTAAGCCTTGTCGGACAATCGTTTCGTTTATATTTGCTACTTGGGTTGGCTTTTTGTTTTTTGATGATTCCAGCAGGACTGATTTTTTTCGGCGAAAATGATAGCGAGACTGGGCTCTTAATAAATAATTGGCATTGGGCATGGATATGTTTGGTAATTGCCACGGCTGTTAATATATTGGCGCTTCCTTTTTTAGCCTTGGTGGTGTGTTGTGGCCGTGTTGGTGAGACATATGGGGTAAGACTTCTGCAAGGGGTGCTTGGCTCGATAGGGTGCTGGACTGTTTTGAGCATAGGCGGGGGATT
>JAURWF010000013.1 GCA_030655095.1 bacterium | reverse complement strand
CAAATTTTTAGTAAATTTTTTCAAAAAGTTTTGAGGGAATATGGTTATATTAGCGAAAAAGTTTTTGACAAAATTTACAAAAATTTGGAATCTTATACCGAATATGGTATTCGACAACAGACCCCAGAAAAGGAAAAATTTCCATATTCCCCATTAAGGGGTAAAAAATTAATTTAGTAGTAATAAATTAGCAATTTAAGGAAAAAAAGGACTTTTTCTGTTAATTATTTATTTACATATTTATTTGCAGAAAAAGAAAAAATTTCTATGAAAAGACTAAGAAAAATGTTAGCAGTAACTGTAATGTCAATTACAGTTATTTCTATGAGTATGTTAACAGTTCCTTTTCAAGTTGGCGCAGCTGCTAAGGCTGGTGATTTGATTAAGATGAACGGATTATCATCTGTTTATTCTTTAGGTACTGATGGCAAGAGATATGTATTTCCTAATGAAAGTACATTTTTCTCATGGTACAGTGATTGGAGCAGTGTTGTAACTGTTTCACAAAGTGAACTAGAGGGTTATCCTTTAGGTGCTAATGTTACAGTTAGACCTGGAACTAAGTTAGTAAAAATTACTACTAATCCAGCTGTTTACGCTGTAGAACCAGGTGGAGTATTGAGATCAATCGTAAGTGAAGCAAATGCTATTGCTCTTTACGGTAAAGATTGGGCAAAAAAAGTAATTGATGTCCCAGATGGTTATTTTACTAATTATAAAGTAGGAACAGCTTTAACTGCTGGTGTTTATCCTGCTGGTTCTTTAGTAAAATCTGCTACTAGCGCGGATGTTTATTACTTTGACGGTACTAATAACCGAAAGTTTGCTGATGAAGCAGCTTTTGTTTCCAACCGTTTTAGTTTTAGCAATGTTGTAACTTCTGCTGCGACTATCGTTGCTGCCGGTGTTGCAGTTGTTGCTAATGACACTACTTTGTCTGATACTACATCAGGCGCAGGTGGAACTGCTGGTTCAGGAACAGGCTTAACTGTAGCTTTAGCTTCAGACACAGCTGTTTCTGCAAATGTTCCAATAGGATCTCCAAAAGAAATGTTAAAAATTAACTTGACTGCTTCTAATGACGGAGATGTATCTGTTTCCGCTATTACTCTTTCAGCAGCAGGTTCATTAGGAACAGCTACAAACATTGATGGCGTTACTGTTTATGTTAATGGAGTAAAAGTAGGTACTTCTAAGGATGTTAATTCAGATAAATTAGCTACTTTTAACTTTGCAACACCTATCAAGGTATTAGCTGGAAAGACAACAGCTTTAGTTGTAAAAGCTACTATGGCTGGTGTTGGTAATTACAATTTAGGCGTTATCTCAGCTACTGGTGTAACAACTAATGGAGCTACTGTAACTGGTTCTTTTCCTATTAAGAGCAATACTATGTCTGCAGTAAGTGGTACCTCTGTTGGTACTGTTACTATGAGCGTTGTTACTACAACTGATGCACCAAGCACACAGTTTGGAGCAGATAATGTATTATTAGCTGAATTTAATCTATCAGCAGCTAATGAACCTGTTATTTGGAGTTCTGCTACATTTAAGAATGTAGGTACTTCAGGAAATTTAGCAGGTAATTTAAAAATCGTTGTTGATGGAAAAGATGTAAAAGCTGGTGTTGAATTAGTAAATAACGTTGCTACATTTGATATGGGTAATACAGTTATTGCTAAGGGAGACACAGTTCAGGTTCAGGTTTATGGTGATATCGCAGTTGGAAGATTAAATGATACAATTGAATTAATTGTTGAAAACCCTGAAGATTTAGTATTAACAGGGAAGGACGAGGGTTATGGCATTACTGCTTCCGGAACAGGAAGTTTAGATGCTTCTGGAGACGGAATCCTTGTTACATTAACAACTGGTGATTTCACAATTGATATGGACAAATCTACTACAACTGGTACTTCTGCAAAGGAAGTAAAAGCTGGTGATACTAGTGTTGCTTTAGCTACCATCAAGATGACATCTAATGGTGAAGATGCAACTGTTCAATCAATCACAAACACAACTACTAGTCTTACTGATTTTTATATTTCAGGAATTGGTGCATCATCTACTGAAATTTCTAATGTAAGATTAGTTGATACAGCTACAAATGGTGCTACATACGATGTAGCTGAAACTTTTGTTACAGGTGGAGGTGGATGGAGATTGTCTATTACTGACGATATTTCTTTAGCAAAAGGCAAAACAAAAACTTTTGTTTTGAAGGCTGACTTGGCAGGATCTACTTCAGCAGAACCTATTGATGTAAATGATACATTACAGGTTACTTTGAAGGCTGCTGCAATGACAGTTAAAGGAGAAACTTCAAAAGCAAGTATCTCTAACATCACTCCAAGTTCAGTTGCAGGCGCAATTGCTACTGTTAAAGCTGCGACTTTAACTTGGACAACGCAGACATTGACAAACAAAACTTTTGTAACAGGTGCTAATGATGTTATTTATCAAGCTAGTTTATTAGCTGGCGCTGCTTCTGCTGTAACATTGAATTCTGTAAAGATTTCTACTATTGCAACTGGTGCAGACACTTTTGTTGATAATAATATTGCAAGCTTAAGTTTAGTATTCACTCCAGAAGGTGGAGTTGCTGTAACAAAGACATTATCTAACCAAATTGTTGAAGGTATTATAGGCACAAATGGTTATATTAATTTCTCAAGTTTAGCAGGCTTTACTGTTCCTGCTGGCAAAACAGCTAAGGTTGAGTTGAAGGCAGTATTTGCTTCTAGCTTTGCTACAACTGGTTCTTGGTCATTAGGAATTGGATCTGGAACAGATTCTATTGTTGCAAGAGATGCTGATAATAATACTGTTGTTGAATCAGTTGTTTCAGTAGGCTCAGCATCAAGAGCAGTCACTCTAGCTTCAGTAGGTACCTTGAAGGTTGAATTAAAAACATCTAGCTTGGATGCTGATGTTGATACATATTTATTAGCAGGCGCTGGAACAACAGTTGCAAGATATGCAGGTGAATTAGTATTTACTACTGCTAACGAAGCAATCAATGTTAAAACATTGGTTCTTGGTCAGGCAGGTAGTGCTACTGCTTCTGATATTAAAGCTGTTGAATTGTACACAAAAGCTGGTGTTAAAGTTGCATCAGTTGCTCCAAGCGCCAATGGTCATGCAAATTTTAGTAGCTTAAATCTTTCTTTAGGCGCTGATCAAGCTACTTCTTACTTTATTGGCGTAGTTTCTAAAACAATAAATGCTGATCAAGATGCATTAGGAACTGCTACATTTGGAAGAACTGTCCAATTTGGTTTAGCAAGTTCTTCAACTCTAGTTACTTTAGATTTAGCAGCCGATAAAGCTATTACTGCTGATGGAGTTTCAGGACAAGCAATTACAATTATTGAAGATGCTAACGGCACTTTAGCTGTTGGTGAATATTCAATAAATACTGTTAAATCAAAGACAGCTACTGTTACAGGCGCAGTATTAACGGAAGTTAAAAAGGATATGGTTGACGGCACTTTATCTGGTGGTAATAACACTATTGGTAAATACAAATTAGTATTTGACAATGGCGGTAACAGAACTACTGCAAACGAAGAGTTAAAAGCAATGTTAAAAGAATTAAAATTAACAGTTGCTACATCTTCTGGCGTAACTATTACTAATGTTCAAGCTTATGTTGAAGGAAGTTCTTCAAATAAGACAACTGCTGTAAATCCAGTTGCAGGTGTTGCTACAATTAACTTAACAACATTAGCTGGTACAACTGAATTGGTTGACGGCGCTGTTACTTTAGTTATTGTCGCTGATACAGCTGTAGTTGGAACAACACAGTTTGTTCAGACTAAGATTGCTAACCTTGCAACAGACTTTACTTACAATGGTAATGCTGGAACAGGTTCTGATTTTGCTGACGCTCGTTTAGATGTTTCTGACGTCGTTGGTGGAAAATTATCTAACTAATTTTAGTTTTGATAATAAGTTTTCCTGATTTTCTTAAATAAATCAGAACCATTAAAAGACCGGGCATTCGCCCGGTCTTTTTGGTTTTTTATTTTTTTATTTAAAATTGTTATTTTTCTTTATTTAATGTAATAATAGATAAAGAAATTGTCATTGCGGGCTTGACCCGCAATCCAGGTTTAGAAGTAGGAGTATAAATAATATTATGAAGGTGAAAAAAACAATATTATGTTTATTTAATGTAATAATAAAAAATAATAACTTATTTTATTAGCTCAATAATATTATGAAAAAAATTTTAAAAAGAATTTGGAAAATAATTTTAATAATAATTTGTATTATTTTTGTTTTGTTAGTCGTAGCTGTAATTTATAGGCTTCCCGTTGCTATTGAACGTTCAAACACAGCAGAAGTTGTTGCAGATATTCATAATCAAAAACTAACAATGGACGATGTTGTTGGTGAAAATCTTCCATCAGAGCCAGATATAAAATTAAATAATTCTACTTTGGCTGGAATTGACACTAATAATAATGGCATTCGCGATGATGTAGAATTAGCAATTTTTAAACTCTACCCAAATTCAGCGCGAATAAGATCCGGCGCCCTCCAATACGCCAAAGCAATGCAAATGCATTTTAGAAAAGACATCACAAATAAGGATATTTTCGTGGCAATGATAGAAAATGAAGGGAGAGGAGATAGTTGCTTTTGGTTTGCCTTACCATCAGAAAATGTTAAATTGGCAAAAACTAATGAAGAGTTATCCAAAGCTTTTGCTATTAAAGAAAATAAAAATAAAGAAATATATAATTTAGTTTTTAACACCGAAATGCGTAAAAATAAAAAAGATGAAAATTATAAAAGATATATGACGTCATTAGGCGGTGGCAATGAACCATATTGCGATATTGATCCATTAACTCTGCCTAATTAAGATTTTATATGAAAAATATTTTTAAATTTATTAATATAAAATATTTAATTAGTATCTTTTTCTTTTGTATATTTTTTATTCCAACAAATGTTTTTGCTAGTTGTAGTAAAGATGGATATACCGTTATTTATGTTAATGGAATTTTTACATCGACAGAAGAATTAGCTAAAGCAGATATGAAATTTTTAGAAAAAAACTTTAAAGATAGCTCATCTATAAAAAATGTAACTTTTGAAACGGGCTATAATGAATCACATATTGGTGGTTTAGGGGATTTGGTTCAGTCGGCTGCGCAGATAATTAATTTTCCAATTGGTGATTATGATTTTAAAACAATACTTACTCAAATACATTCAAAAATAAAAACAAAGAAAATTATTTTGGTCGGACATTCGCAGGGAACACTTTACACAAATGAATTGTATGATTATTTAATTAAAAATGGCGTGTCAAAAGAATCAATTGCTGTATATAATGTAGCGACACCAGCTGATTATGTTGCTGGAAATGGAGAATATCTAACTTCTAAAAATGATAGAGCAATTAATTCTGTGCGTAATACAGCAACAAGCTTATTAGCGCCTAAGCCTTTGCCTGGAAATGCTGATTTGCCTTTATCTGCAAAAGAGCAAAAAGATTTATTTGGCGGAGGGCATTCATTTAGTGAAAATTATCTTGTTAATGCTCCATCTAGTATAATTTCTAGTATTGAAAATAAAATAAAAAATCTTGTTTCAGTAGAAACGACCTTGCCAGAGCAAGGTTGTTTTAATTTGCCTGATAAAAACTGGACATTTAAAACACAAGAAATACTTTTTTCAATTATTGATCCAATTGGTAATACAACTGTTTATGTTGCAAAAGCTGGGATTGATGGGGCTGTTGTGGTAGCAAAAGCAACAGCTAATACTGCTATTGTTGTAGTAAATTCAACAGTAGACGCTGTTGTTTTTGCTGGCAAAGTTGCAGTTGATACAGGAAAAACTGTTTTAAATACTGCTAGCGCATTAGCAAAATCTACAGCGGAAATAGTAAAAACTACAACGATTAATACAATAAATTTTATTGATAATACAGTTAAAATAGATAATTCTATTAAAAACAAAACAGAAATAGCAGTTGTTGATTCGAATAAAATTGTTAATAATATTGCAAACGCTAAAACGCAAGAACAAAAAAATAATAAAACAATAAAACAAGAAAATGCTAAAGTGCAAGAGCAAAAAAACAATAAAACAATAAAACAAAAAGAGGCAAAAATGCGAGAGCAAAAAAACACAAAAGCAATAAAACAAGAAAACAAAAAAACAATAAAACAAGAAGAGGCAAAAATGCAAGAACAAAAAAATATTAAAATGTTAAAACAAGAAAGTGTTAAATCTAAAATCTTAAATCTAAAATCTGAAATTATAACCTCTATTATTAACCCGCTTCCTGTTTTAGCTTCAGATTTGCCATCTATTTTAGAGCCAATTGCTCAAAAAAAATCTCAATATATTCCACTTTCAAATTTTATATTTTCTCATGGTGAGCCAGATATTTCTCAACAACAAACTTCAACCTCAGCTTCAACTTCAACTTCAGTTTCAACTTCAACTCTTGAAATTATTTTAGACAAATCTTCAAATGCAACATCAACTCTCGATATTATTTTAGATGAATCTCAAGTCTCAACTTCAACTCCTGAAACTATTTTAGATAAATTTCCAAATGCGACAACAACTTTAACAACAGCAGATTTTTCTTTTTCTTCAGATAAGCTAAACTCCAGCTTTCAATATTCTTTAGATGATCAAGAATATGAGAATGGAACTTCTACAAAACAATATTTTGAATTAAATTTAGGGAATCATATTTTAAAAGTCAGAGCTATTGATGAATTTAAAAATATTGACGACAGTCCAATTATTTTTCAATGGGAAATTATTGAAGAATTCAACCCAACTTATTTGAGTGGAGAATTAAAAGAAGATATGACTTTGTTGGCTGAAAATAATCCATATATTATTGAAGAAAATTTTTTAGTTCCAGAAAATATTACATTAACAATTAATCCAGGTGTAATTATTTGGGTTAAAACTAAAAACATTGGCTTAACAGTTGATGGTACGTTGATAATTAATGGGACAAAAGAAAATCCAGTAAAATTTACTTCTTCAAATAAAGTGCCGCAATTAGGTGATTATGGACAAGCGTTATTAATTAATAAAACAAGCAAAAATACAGTTTTAGACAATGTTATTTTTGAATATGGAGATAAAATATTAGACCATATTATTCCGATGGTTTCTGTTCAAGGCGCTGATGTTAAAATATTTAACTCTATTTTTAGAAAAGCAAAAGATTTGGCTTTATCTTTTTCTGATTCAAATTCTTTAATTGAAAATGTGTTATTTGAAGATAACAAAACAACAGCTCTTTCTATCCAAGGAGGTGAAGTAGAAATAAAAGAATGCCAATTTAAGAATAATTATGTTGGGATAGAACTACATAAAAAAGGCCATATAGTATTTAAAAATAATCTTTACGTTAATAATCAATACTCTTTATTTTCGAATATTTCTAGTGGAATAAATTTTCAGGAAGATAAACAATTATCTAATAATGACTCGAAAGGAATTTTTATTTTTTTTGGCACATTTCCAAACAATATAGCGATTATTTTTTCAAAGATTTATGGTTGGCCTTATGTTATTTTAGATGATGTGGTATTTGTAAAAGCGGAAGATATGGATATTGATATTGAAGCAATAAATTCTGAAGATTTTGATCCATTAAGCAGGATTACTGATATTGACACGCAAACCCTAGCTGAATTTTTTGAAGCTAATACTTTGTAAATTATTAAGACTTAAATTCTATTTCAAAACTTAATTATTTTTGACACCGTTTTGGTTTGTGATATAATGTTGTTATAAATTATTCTAAATAAAATTTATGATGTTAACAACCGAGCAATATAATAAGTTGTCTACTAAAGATGACTTTGAAAAGTTTGGTAAAAAGTTTGATAAAAAAATTGATGAATTGTCTGTGAAGACTGATAAAAAGTTTGATGCTGTTGATAAAAAAATTGATGAATTGTCTGTGAAGACTGATGCAAAATTTGATGCGTCGCTTCTTTTATTTGCTACTAAAGAAGATTTAAAAGATTTAAGTCGAGAGTTAAAGGAATATATGGCAGAAGAAACTAATAAAATTCTTAATGCAATAGATGGCATTGTTAAAAAGCATAGTGATTTTGAAATAGAAATGACTGCAAATCAAGGAGCTCATGATCGTTTTGAGGAACAGTTTATTGAAACTGATCAAAGAGTAAAAGTTTTGGAAAAAAAGTTTGATGTGAGTAATATATAAGTTTAAATTTAAAAATAAATTTTAATAATATGTCTAAAAAAAAGAAAAGTAGTTTTTTGTTAAAAAGTTTAATTAGGGCTGGTTTAATTGTTTTTTTGCCGGTTTTTTTATTGGCAATTGCTTTTGCAGTCTATGCAATGTCTACTGATTCTAGTATTTTAAATACCGGTTTAACTAATACTGTTATTAAAAGTGATAGCGCGCCAGTTGTCCAGACAGCTGATAAAATATTAACACCAACACCAGTATTAATACCAACACCAACGCCAACGCCAATTAAAACTATTACTAATATTCAAACAGTTGATCCAGTGTCAACGGAAACTATTATTAAACAACCGATAGTTAGTCAACCGCCCGCTGAAGCTATTATTAAACAACCAGAAAATGTAGAAGTTGTTTTAGATGCAGATTGTAAGAAAAAAAATATTTTAGATATTGTTGCTTGTAAAAATTATTTAGCGCTCCCGTTAGATTGCAGACAAAAAGGAAGTACTAGTTTAGAGGAATGTTGGAAAGATATGCCAGTGATTACTGCTGGCAATCTTGCAAACGAAATTTTGCCAGAATGTCGTCAGAGCGGAATTACTGTTTATGAAAATTGTAAAATTTATATGTCTCTTTCGTCTGAATGTCGTGATCAAAATATTAAAACAGTTGCTGATTGTGATAAATATTTAGCTGTTCAGCCTGAGTGTAGAGATAAAAAAATATTTGATAAAGAAAAATGTGATAAATATATGTCTTTGCCAGCTGATTGTCGCAAAAAGCAGATTGATGACGTAGAAGAATGTCAGAAATTTATATATAAAAATACTATGCCAGCAGAGTGCAAGAAGGCTGGGTCTAAAACTCAAGAAGAATGTTCCCAAGTTTTATTTATTTTAAGTCTACCAGCTGAATGTCGAGATAAAAAAATAATTAATAATGAGGAATGTAGTAAGTATTTGCTTGTAAATTCATTGCCACAAGAGTGTCGTGATAAAGGCGCAACTACCGAAGAGGAGTGTAAAAAAATTATAAAAGATAGTCAAAAAGAAGATGATTCTAAAAAAATAATCCAGTTAGAACCTAAATCAAATAATGATATAAAATGTCGAGAAGTTAATATTGCTGATCCAGTAGAATGTGAAAAATTTTTAAAGAAAACATTATTGCCACAAGAGTGCCAGAAATCTAAAATTACTACAGAAAAAGAATGTAATGACTTTTTATTTAAAAAAACAGCTCCAAAAGAATGTCTAGTAGGTGGAATAACTAATGAAAAAGAATGCAAGGAATTTATGTTTAATAAATATTTGCCTAAAGTTCAAAAAATTCAAAGTGTTGGTGAAGTTAAAATTGATAAAGCTCAAATTAATGGAGTCAAAGTTGATAAAGTTGAAGAAGCTAATTTAGATAATTGGCAACGTAAAAATGTTATTAAAGACGTTTATTTAGGTGATATTGTAACCAAGCAAACACAATTTCAAGATATTAAAAATAATATTGTTGATTTAACTGCCGAATCGCCTAAAGTTATTGATATTATTAAAAAATACCAAGTTGCTGAAGAATTAATTCCAATAAAAGAAGAAGGAGTCGGTTTAAAAGTTATAGTTGTTAAAGACAGCATAACTCTTGATTCTACAGACAATTTAATACAGGCTTCTCCAATAGCTTTGATGATTGACAGTGATCAAGATGGGTTGTCAGATGATATGGAGAAACGATTTGGGACTAATCCTAATGATAAAGATACTGATAAAGATGGTTATGAAGACGGAGTTGAAGTCAGTAATAAATATAATCCGATGGGAGCAGGAAAATTAAAACAGCCTTTGGAGCCAATTGATCAGGCGATTGTTGAAAATAAAATTTTAGGTCAACCAAAAACAGAAGGTAAAAAAGTAGAACATTTATCAGTTACTAAGGTAGATAATTCAGTAGTACAAAAAGCAGGCGCTAGTTATTATGAATTTTCAGGTAAAGCTAAAGCCAATAGTGTTATTACTTTATATATTTATTCTGATTTGCCAATGATAGTAACAGTTAAGACCGATGAGTTTGGTAATTGGAAATATAGTTTTAATCAGCCTTTAGTTGATGGCAAGCATGAAATTTATGTTGCTGTTAATGATAATACAGGTAAGGTTGTAGAAAAGAGTAATCCATTGTCATTCTTTGTTAAAGAAGCTAAAGCTGTTTCTGTGAATGATTTTGTGGCACCAGCATCAGCGTCTTCAGAAGATAATGAAGCTAAAGGTTTTTTAGCATATTATTTAATAGCAGGTGCAATTGTTGGTATGGGTTTGTCGCTGTTTTTATTGTTTATTAAACAAAGAAAATATAAGTTATGAAATTGAAAGAATTTTTTGTTAAGAATAAAGAAATAGTACAGTTGGTTTATGGTATTATATTAATTATTATTATTCCGACATTGATTGTTGTTAATACTATTCTAATTATTAATAGATATAATCGTAGCATAGATACGATTATACAACGTCAGGCTTTAACTTTTGGTAGGAGTATTTATTTTTCTCTTAAAGATAATTTAGCTGATCAGCAGGCAATTCAAAAGAAAATAAAAGAATTAAAGCAGAAAAATACTGACATAGAAGATTTAGCAATATTATATCCGCAAGACGGCGGATTTAAGGTTGTAGCAACAACACAAGAAAAAGATTTAAATAAGATCGTTTCTTTTTATTTTTATAAGGTGGCATGGGAACAGCCCGACAATGATGGATTAGCTACTAATTCATTGAATTTAGCTAGCTTGCCTAATAATGAATTATTGACTGGAGCTGATGATGGAAGTAGATTTTGGTTGGTGGCATTACCAATGTCTGATGTTGCAGGAGCTAAACAAGCGCTTTTATCAATTAAATTGTCTTCAAAAATAGTTGACGAACTTACTATTTATAATCGTAATGCTTCTATTTTTTTATTATTTTTTACTGTTTTAATAATAATTTTATTTCTTGCTATTAGCGTAAGATTATGGGATTACGCAATACTTTATAAAAAGATTAAAGAAGTTGATCAAATGAAAGATGAATTTATTTCTATGGCTTCTCATGAATTAAGAACGCCAATCACTGGCATCAGGGGGTATATTTCTATGATTTTAGAAGGTTCATTTGGTGATGTAAATAGTAAGGTTAAAGAAAATATGCAGATGATACAAAATTCGGCAGGCAGATTGTCTGATTTAGTAGAGGATTTATTAAATGTAAGTAGGATTGAGCAAAATCGTTTAGAAATAAATTTGCAGGAGATTGATGTAGATAAGATTATTATTGAAGTTATAAATGAATTAAAAATTCAAGCAGATCAGAAAAAATTGATTCTTAATTATAAATCAATAGCAGGACAAGTGTATTTAATAAATGCTGATCTTGAAAAATTTAGACAAGTCTTGATTAATTTAATAGGCAATGCTATAAAATATACTATTAAAGGCAATGTAGAAATTTTTGTTGAGAAAAAAGATAAAATATTAGAAATAAGAATTAAAGATACTGGTATTGGTATGTCGGCCGAAGAGCGACAGCGATTATTTGAAAAATTTTATCGTGTAAAAGACGAAACAACAAAAAATATTATTGGGACTGGTTTGGGATTGTGGATTACAAAAAGAATGGTTGAATTAATGAAAGGAACAATAACGATTGATTCAATAAAAGGAACAGGCACGCAAGTAACATTAAATTTTCTGCTAATCAAAAAATAATTTTTGGTTTATTTAAAATTGGGCACCCGCAAGGGGTGCCCCTACAAATTTTTTATGTCGCAAAAATTTTATTTAATTATTTTAAAATCAGGGATATTTTTATCCTTTCTTTCGGTTTTTTTAGTTTTACCAAATTTACTTTTTCCGTTCATAACTTCTAAACAGATCTTTTTTAATATTTTGATAGAAATATTGGCGATTTTTTGGTTGGCGTTTATAATTAAATTTCCATTTTATAGACCAAAAAAATCATTAATTACTTTTGGTCTAATAACTTTTTTTGGTGCTTTGTTGATTTCTTCTATTTTCGGTGTTGATTTTAATTTAAGTTTTTGGGGAGACATTGAAAGAATGCTTGGTTGGTTTCATATTTTTCATTTTTTTCTATTTTATTTAATAATTATAACTGTTTTTCGTAATTGGCGTGATTGGCGCAATTTATTAATAGTTTCTGTTATTGCTTCAACAGCAGTTTGTCTTTATAGTCTTTTTAAAATAAATTACAGCACGATAGGTAATACCGCTTATGTTTCTGGTTATGCTATTTTTAATATTTATTTTGCATTAATTTTATTTTTTAGACACATTGAAGAACAAAAAAATAAAAAAGAAAGTAGGGGATATGAATGGTTGATCGGCGCATTTTATTTAGTCGCAACGTTTATAATGTTGTTAGTGATGAATAAGACTAATACGAGAGGGGCTTTTGTTGGTTTGGGTGTTAGTTTTTTGTTGTTTTTTGTTTTGTTTGTTTTTTATAGTAAGAGCAAGAAAATAAAAATTTATAGTTTAATAACAATTGTTCTTGGTATAATATTGACTTCTTTAGTATTTTTATTTCCGCAAAGCAATATAGTAAAAAATACACCAGCTCTCACAAGAATGACGCAAATATCATCAGGTGCGGTAACTTTTCAGACTAGACTGATTTCATGGAAAGCTGCTGCCGAAGATTTTCATAATCATCCTTTTTTAGGCACCGGTTTTGGTAATTTTGCTATTACTTTTGATAAATATTTTGATCCTAAATTTTATAGTTGGACTACTTCTGAAACTTATTTTGATCGAGCGCATAATAATTTAATTGATCTTACTTCAACGGCTGGTTTAGCTGGTTTATTATCATATCTTTCTATTTTTGTCGCTGTTTTGTATTATTTATTTCAATGTAAGAAACAAAATAAGATTTCAAAAATTGAATTTATTTTATTTTTATGTTTATTTGTCGCATATTTTATTCAGAATTTAGCGATTTTTGATTCTTTAGTAACATATCTTTCATTGATGTTGGCTTTAGGCTATGTTTATTGGTTAGTTAATAATAAAGAAGAAGAAAAGCCAGATTATGAAAGCTGTTTTTCTAATAAAGAATTATCTACTTTATTAATTACTGGTTTGATTTTTTTATTTATTATTTATCAATATAATATTAGAGTTTATCAAATGTTGGATAATACAATAGCTGGTCAAATAGCTTTTGGAAAAGGTGAAATTGAAAAAGGCGTTGAAGCTTATCAAAAAGCGTTAAGCTTTAATACTGTTTTGGATCGTGATAGTCGTTCTAGTTTAATAAGTTTTTTATCATCTAATTCAGGCGCTTTGTCTAAGCTTAATGAAGAAAAAGCTAGAGAAATTCTTGGTTTTGCAGTTGAACAAGCTGAAAAAAACGTAAAACATAATCCAGCTGATAGTATAATGCAAATGCAGTTAGCGCAGATTCTTAATACAGCATCAATGGTTTATACTGATCAAAAAGAAAAATTTTATTATTTTTCTGATTATGCGTTAACTTCAATTGATAAATCTATTGCTGCGAGTCCAGGCAGAGCAACTATTTATCCAACTAAGGCGCAAATTTATATTGTTAGAGGTGAAAAAGGCAAGGCAGTAGAAACATTAAAATATGCAATAAGTTTAAATAAAAATTATGGCGATATTTATTGTAATTTAGCTAGAGTATATCTTTATTTTAAAGATAATAGCGATAATTTTGCTACAATAGATAAATGTTTAGATTATAATGGCGCAAGTTCTTTTGGTTATCCAGAAATATTAAAAAGTTTACTTAATCATTACGTGATTGTTAAAGATTGGAAAAGAGCTATTGTTTTATATCAAGAGTATGCTAGAATTCAACCAAAAGATCCACAAGTTTTAATTGATTTAGCAATAGCGTATAAAGAGTCAGGAAATAAAGAAAAAGCAATAGAAACTGCCCAAAAAGTAATAGAATTAGATGCGCAATTAAAAGAAAGCGCAGAAAAGTTTATAAAAAGCTTGACAAAATAAATATTTTATTATAAAGTAGAATGTTATTTTTGTTAAGGTTTTTAAATTTTTTGTGGGAGGGGGTGAGAACGAGTGAAAGAGTTAAGAGATGTGATAGGAGAAGAAGGTATAAAAAGGCTAAGAGAAAGATATTGCGGATGCATATTATTGTTAATAATAGCCGCAGAAGAGCATGGAGTGTTGTTGGGAGAGTTAATAATAGAATGTAGGAAAAACAACAACACAGCTTTTAAGGAGGCGCTAAACTGTTTTACGAGAAGAAAAAGCATGTTTAGCAAGAGGAGCATCTTTAGTCTCGAAAAGTGTCTGAAGACGCTTTAGCGAGAAGAAATAGGGAGTGTAGACTTATAACCTAACTGGGTTTATAAGTTTGCACTCTTTCTTATTTTTATGTTAAACTGCGATTATCTGAACCACTGAAAGTTTCTGAGGGGCGCTGAAAATACTGAGAATGACAAAGGGAAAAAAGGCTCTGCGGGGATTGTAAATGTTAACTAATTTGTTGACAAAAATGATATGAAAATACAGGCTGATGATATATTGAAAAAACTTAAAAAATTAGCTAGCCCTAAAAATATTGAGGGAATGGCGCGATTTGGGATTAAGCCTAAAAAAGCTATTGGCGTTTCTATTCCTAATTTAAGGAAACTTGCTAAAGAAATTGGGAAAGATCATGTTTTAGCTCAAGAGCTTTGGGATTCTGGAATTCATGAAGCTAAGATTTTAGCCAGCATGATTGATAAAATAGAATTGGTAACAAAAAAACAAATGGATAGTTGGATAAAAGATTTTGATTCTTGGGATGTTTGCGATCAAGTGTGCATGAATTTATTTGATAAAACTTTATTTGCTTTTGAAAAAGCAATCGCATGGACAAAAAATGAATTGGAATTTGAAAGACGGGCGGGGTTTGCTCTTATGGCCAGTCTTGCTTTTCACAACAAGACCTTTTCTGATGAAAAATTTTTGGATTTTTTTCCATTTATAAAAAAATATTCATTTGATGAAAGAAATTATGTTAGAAAATCAGTTAATTGGGCATTAAGACAAATTGGGAAACGAAATATTAATTTAAATAAATTAGCAATAGAAAAAGCAAAAGAAATATTAAAAATAGATTCAAAAAGCGCAAAATGGATTGCCTCTGACGCGATTAGAGAGTTGACAAGCGAAGCAATTCAAACAAGATTAAAAAAGGTCTGTCGCTAAATACTCTTTTGAGTAGAAAAAAATAAATAAAATTGCTATAATAAAATTGCTATAATAAAATAATTTTTAAATTATAATAATATGTCTAATGGTCTTGGTAGGGGATTAAGTTCTCTTATTCCTCAAAAAGTAAAAAAAATTGCTGTTTCTTCTGGTGGCGACGCAGTAATTGAATTAACAACAGAAGCAGATAAAAATAGAATTTTAAATATAAAACCTACTGAAATTAAAGTTAACTCATTACAGCCTAGAAAGCATTTTGCTGAAAATGAATTGCAGGAACTAGTTGAGTCCATTAGACAATATGGTATTATTCAACCGTTGATTGTTACTAAAAAAGATAATGGTTATGAATTAATCGCTGGTGAACGTCGTTTAAGATCAGCAAAAATATTGAATTTAGCCAGTGTCCCAGTTATTGTTAGACAGGTTGATGAATTGGAAAAATTGGAAATTGCTTTAATAGAAAATTTACAGAGGGAAAATCTTAATTCAATTGAAATGGCCTTAGCCTATCGTAAGTTAGTTGATGATTTTAGTTTAAATCAAGATGAAGTTGCTTCGCGAGTCAATAAGTCTAGATCAGTTATAACTAATACATTGCGTTTGCTTAACCTTCCCGAAGAGATTCAACAAGCTTTAATGGAAGGAAGAATTTCTGAAGGTCATGCTAAATTGATTGTTGGTTTGGATAGTGAAGCTAAACAATTAATCTTATTTAAAAAAGTATTACATAATAATTTAACAGTTGGAGATACTTCTTTGGAAACACGGCATATGGGCGGAACTAAACAGGCCAGAATTAAAATTAATTATGCCGACAAAGATAAAGAATTCGCTTTTAGAGAATTTTTCAGTACTAGAGCCGAAGTTAAACGTAAAGGCAAAGGTGGCCAGGTCATTATTACTTTTTACAGTGAAGAAGAACTAGTCGAGATGGTCGCTAAATTGAAAAAATAAATCAATGAAATTTCGTATATTGTGTAACATTGTGTATTATATACAAAAGCACTTCGCATATAAATGAGTTGTTCGAAATAAATTTTAGCCTATGAGCAATAAAACAAACTTTTCGTTCAAAAAAGATAAATATAAGTCTGCTCGGGGCGGTCATTCGCGGCTGTTAAATGTTTGCTGTCGTAAATGCGAGACTATTATGGCTGTTTATCAAAAAGATGGTCCAGGAAATTTACGACGTATGTATATGGACAGGATATTTGCTCCTGCTGAGTTATCAAACTTACAAGCACTGAGCGTAAAAGACGCCCCGATCTT
>JAURWF010000012.1 GCA_030655095.1 bacterium | reverse complement strand
TTTTAAAGTTTTTGTTCAATGTATTCTTTAAAAGTTAAAACCCTATCAACATCCTCTGGTTTAAGCAGAAAAGGAAGAACTTCTTCTGATAATTCTTTCATATTTAATTCATCTATTCGAGTAAGCAATTTTTCTTTAATTATTTTTTGATCTAAATTACGATTATTTTTAAAATATTCATAATCTGGTTTAGTAATACTAAGCAAATATGAAACATCATAAAAATCACGACCTTTTTCTCTTTTTCGTTCAAGAATAGTTAGAATTTTTTGTGATAAAATAGTCTCAATCGGATTAACTAATATTTTACGATAAATACCAAAGTTATTAATAATTGACGTTTTTGGTTTTATGTTTTTTTCTTTTTCTACTGTGTCTATTCTAATTAATATTTTTTCATCATCATTTGAACTTAATTTATTTAAGAATAAAATGTTTGGAAATTTTATATAACAATGAAAAGCCATTTTCTCTACAAATCTAAACTCTATTTCAAAACCTTTTAATGTCATATCTTTCACAACAGCATCTAAAAGTTTTTTAAAATCTATAAAATTTAAACCAAAATTATCAAAATCCAAATCTTCTGAGAAACGTTGACTTTGATAAATTATTCTAATTGCAGTTCCACCAATAAATGAAAGTTTTTCACTATTTTTTTGTTTAAAAAGAGAATCAAGAATTTCATATTGTAAATATTCAACAAGAGCTGCTTTAGGACTTTTTTGAAAAATATCTATTCCAACAAAAATTTTTATTTGTTCTAGTGTAAGCATATTTTTGAAATAATTTCATTAATTCTTTTATTTTTAAATAAAAGAGCATATTCTTTTAATTTTTTAATATTTAATTTTTTTATTATCGCAGAATTTAAACGAAGTTCCTCAATATCAATATCATTTTTAATTTTAGATAAATTAAAATAAATATAATCGAGAAGCGCTTTTTCAGGTTCGGCAATTAAATATATTTGTCCATTCTTTTCTTCTTTTTTATATCCCCAAAAAAGTTCTTTTTTTATTTTTCTATAAATAAATATTCCAAAATTATTTTTAAATTTTCTAGTAGCTTTAGTGGAAATTGAAGTTATATTGTAAACCATTTCAGGAATAAGCCCATAATAATGTAATGCCCATTCTAAACTAATATAACTCGGCTCATATATTTTCAATGCTATATTTTCTTTAATAGCAAAATTTTTTTTATCTGCTATCAAATATAATCCATTTTTTAATTTAATTATTTGCCCTTTTTTTGAATATGATGAAAGTTGAGAGGGGATTATTTTATACCCCATTAATTTTAAATCTTGTATTGAAAAAATAGGTTCTTTTATGTTTTTTAATAATTCTATGTATTTCATTTTTTTATATTTTTATATAATAAACTGAATTAAGTATAACGGATGTATTTTTAAAGTCAATAAACTGTTTTATTCATTAAAAATGAAAATGCCCGTTCACTCATCCCAAACCCACAGGTTGGTGGCATTCCATATTCTAATGCTTCAATATTTAAGGTATTTAGATGTCGAGCATCCTAAATATTCATAGACATTATTGATTTAATAGCTTTTTTTTGTTTTTTCCAATCAGATCCCCACCTTGTTGTTCCTTCAACTTCTACATAAGCAATATCATGTAAATCACACCATTCTTTTGCTGTTCCTGTCTGTTTTAATTCCTTCCAATCTTCATCACTGACATATTTAAAACCTGTTTTTTCACTATAAATCTTTGTGAGTCTTTGAGATAATTTATTTTTATTTCCCATAACATCATTACCAGCATTATGAAACATAAATACAATTTGGATTTTTTTATCTTTAATTAATTCTGTCAATGCTTTTATTTCTGGTTCAGAATTACCATAATTTCCACAAAACACCTCTACATTTTCTTTATAATTTTTACCAAATGACCAAATTGATTTCTGTGTAAAAGATGGTGTATCAAAATTACGATTTAAATCTACATTATTAACATTAAAACGACCAATTTTTCCACCATTAAAATAATCTGGATTTTTACAAGCCAAATAATATCCATCTGGATTTAAACAAGGTACAACAAATAATGTATAATTTTTAAATTGATCAATATTATTATGTGCCCAATTTAAAAAACAATGCGCTAATTTTACTGTTCCAATTTCGTTTCCATGTATTCCAGAAACACACAATAATTTACATGGACCATTTCCAATCTTGAAACATTGAATAGGTTTTTCTTTTATTGATTTCCCTATTTCAAAAGAACCAAATTTTTTTGAGAGATTTTGTAATTTGTCAAAATTATTTTGAAAAAATCCTAAAATTCCTCTCTTTATATATCCAAATTGTTTCAAAATTTTTTTCATTAAATTTAATATTAATATTTTGCAAATTCTTTTGTCATTTCTTCCACTACAGGTTTTTTGCCGAAAATTAAAACTCCAAAGTATTCAACATCTTCTATATTTTTTTTACTTATCATTTCTATTATTTTTTTATCATCTGATGTCTCTGTCATCTCTCTTATAAATTCTGCTATTTCTAATTTTTTCTCTTGAGCAATTCTAATTAAATTTAAAATTTCTTGACTTGAATTTGCTTGTTTAATTATTATTGCTTGATGAATATTTAATTTAATTTGCTCATTGTCTTTTGTATTAATTGTATCTTGCATTAAAAGTTCTCTTCCTTTTCTCGCGCCAAAAGCGGCATTAAGATGAGCAATGGTATTCATTTCTTCCCATGGTTTTAAATTTGAACCTTTATTAATAATAGCCACGGCAATTTTCGTTTCTGTTTTTTTAAATTCCAGTCCTTTAAAATTTTTGGGCTTCATAAAAGGAAATATCTGACACTCCCTAACTGATTTATTAGCAAGAAAACTAAATAATCTTTCTGACATTCCAAAACCGCAAGTTGGTGGCATGCCATATTCTAATGCTTCAACAAAATCACCATCCATCATTTGTGCTTCTTCGTCCCCCGCTTCTCTAAGTTTTGCTTGTTCTGTAAATCTCCCCATCTGATCTATTGGGTCATTAAGTTCGCTGAAACATTTACCCATTTCAGAGCCAGCAAGAATTACTTGAAATCTTTCTACAAGATTTTTATTTTTTTCCATTCTTTTTGCTAAAGGTTCCATTATTACAGGAACATTTATCAAAAATCCAGGACCACCTATTTGTTTTCTGCAATATTTCCATAAGGAATCTATTGCTCTGTTTAAATTAAATCCTTTCTTATCATATTCAACTTTTAAATCTTGAAGTTTTTTTTCAATCTCAGTTATATCAACAGTAAGAATATCTATATTAGTTTTTTCTTTAATTAATTCTACATAATCATACTTTTCCCATTTTCCACCAAGATCTATATCAAATTCTTTTATTTTAAATTTAAGTGTTCCAAAAGTTTGCTCCGCAATATATTTATACATTTCTTCCACAAATTTCATTCCATCGTTATAATCTGCATAAGCCCAATAAAATTCTATTTGAGTATAATCTTGCAAATGCTCAACATCTGCGCCCTCATTTCTAAAAATTCTTCCTATTTCATAAACTTTTTGAAAACCTGCAACCATAAGTCTCTTATGCCAAAGTTCCGGAGATATTCTTAAAAAAACATCTGCATCATAAGCATTATAATGTGTAATAAACGGGCGGGCATCAGCTCCGCCAGCAGTATTTTCTAAAATTGGAGTATCCACTTCCATAAAATTTTTATCTTCAAGAAACTTTCTCAAACAACTAAAAAATTTAGCTCTTTTTTCTATCATTTCGCGAACTTCTGGATTAAATAAAATATCTAAATATCTTTTTCGCAATTTTTCTTCTTCGTCTTGAATGCCATGCCATTTTTCTGGCAACGGAAGCAATGCTTTAGTTAAAAGTTTCCAACTTTTAACTTTTAAACTTTTTTCACCTTTATGAGTAATAAAAACTACGCCAGTTGTTTCAATAAAATCCCCAACATCTATGTATTTTCCTAAAAATTTATAGCTATCTTCACCTTCTAATTCTTTTTTAGAAAACGCTAATTGTATATTACCACTACCATCTTCTAAATTAGCAAAAGTTAAATTGCCATGTTCGCGCAAACTCCTTAAACGACCAGCAATAGTTATTTGAATTTGTTTTTCATTTAATTTGTCAAAATCAACCAACACTTGATTAATCAAATAATCACGATTAGTTTTAGCTGGATAAGGATTAATTCCTATTTGCCTAATTTCTTCTAATTTTTTAATTCGATCAGATCGTTCACTAATTTTTTCTTGTTTTGTAATCATAATAATTATTTAAAAAGATTAATATTAACAATAGTATTTTAGCTAATTTTAAATCAGAAGTCAAAAAAAATTAATTAACAATAGCCTCTGAACTACTAGCCTTTTTATTATTTGCAAAATACCAAGTCAAAACTTCATTAGCTATTGGAACAGCAACACTACTGCCTTCGCCACCCTGCTCAACTAAAATAGTAATAACTACTTCTGGATTATCATAAGGCGCAAAACCAGTAAACCAGGCGTGAGTTGGTTTACCATTAGCCCACTGAGCTGTGCCTGTTTTACCAGCAACAGGAACAGGGGCTGATTGTAAACTACGAGCGCTACCAGCAACAACAGTTTGCCTCATGCCTTCACGAACAATTTTTATATTTTCTTTTTGAACAAAATCGCTTTTAATTAACTTACTTTCAACTTGTTTAATTTTTTTATCATCACTTGTCAAAATCTGACTTACAAAATGCGGTTTATACAAACTGCCGTTGTTAGCAAAAACAGCAGTATAATTTGCCACTTGAAGTGGAGTTACAGAAATATCTCCCTGACCGATAGACAAATGATAAGTATCGCCGATGTACCAACGTTCTCCTTTTGTAGTTTTTTTCCATTCTTTTGATGGTAAAAATCCTTTAGCCTCATTAATAATATCAATGCCAGTCTGCTCTCCTAAACCAAAAAGTTTAGTATATTTAATTATATTATCAACTCCTAAACCGACAAAGTTATTAAAACCACCGCCTATGTAATAAAAAAAAGTATTAACTGACTCAGCAATGGCTTTTCTAACATTAGTCGTGCCATGACCCCCTGCTTTCCAATCAGGAAAAACCCACTCCCCTATTCTTAATCCACCATTGCTTAAAAAACTGGTATTTTCGTTAATTATTTTTTCTTCCAAACCCGCAATTGCCACAATTGGCTTTAAAACTGATCCTGGAGGAAATTCACCACTTATACAACGATTAAATAAAGGATTATCTGGATGATTAATTAATTCTTGATATTCTTTTTGACTAATTCCCTTAGCAAAAGAGTTATTATTATATGAAGGAATGCTTACCATAGCTAAAATTTCTCCATTATTTGGATTTAAAACAATAGCACAAGCTTTTTTAACTTTTATTTTTTCTAATTTATTATTTATTGTTTCTTCTAGTTTTTTCTGCAAATTTATGTCTAATGATAAAACTAAATTATGGCCATCTTCACCAATAATCTGATTAATTATCTTTTTTTCTTTACCTAAAGCGTCAACTTCAACTTGTTTTTTGCCTGACATTCCTTTTAATTCATTTTCAAAAAAATTTTCCAAACCAGTCTTGCCAATATAATCAATAGGCGAATAATTACTATCTGTTTTAGCTAATTCTTTTTCGCTAATTTTACTAGTATAACCTAAAATATGCGACAAGCTTAAACTAAATAAACTATATTCTCGCCTAGTTTTATTAGATAAATAAACGCCAGGCATTTTATCAGATTCTAAGTATAATAACATTGCTTTTTCATATTCAATATTATCAATAATAAATAATGGCTGATAAGATTCTAATGACCTGTATTTTATTTTATTTAAAATAGTTTTAATATCAGCTGGACTTAAAACTCCTAAAATTTGGCTAATACGTTCAATAATTTTTTCTTTTTCTTTCTCATCTTTAGGTAAATCAGCTGGAATAAAATAAAGTAAAAAATTTGCAACATTTCTCACTATTGGTTGATGATTTCTATCATAAATTATTCCTCTTTTTGGTTCAATTCGTTCAATTCTAATACGATTACCCTCTGCCAAATCATGATAATAATCCCCTTTAACTATTTGCAACCAACCAACACGAAATAAAATTATTAATAAAAAAAACAACAAAATTAAATTTATTTTAGACAAATTGGAAAAATTAAAACTCCTGCCAACAGTTTCTTTATCTGAGTCAACTGATAAAAAAACTTGTTGAGTCCAATCTAAACGATGGTAATCTTTTAAGCATCCATATTTATTTCCGCCCTCTTTTATAACAAAAGGATCGGTTGTTTTTGTTGTTCTTTTTTTATCGCCCATTTAATTATTTATTATATTTTAACAAAAAAGTTGGACTAAATCTTTTACTAAAAAAATTAATAAAGTAAAAAAGTATAGCGACTACCAATAAATTTAAAACCAATCCAGATATTTTATCTGACCAAAAACTCCAATTAATTATTAATAAGTTTTCTTTACTAAATAAATTAACTAAATAATTAAAACTATTTAAGAAAATTTCATAAATTATTGTGGCTAGTCCAGTCAAAGTTAAAAAAGAATAAAGAGAACGATTAGTAAAAAAATTGGTTAATAATAAATTACTAAAAACTATTGTTAAAAACAAACTTATCAAATACATACCAAACGGAACGAACAAAAAAATACTCAATAACCAGCCGAGACCAATTACCCAAGCAAGCGCATAATTTAAATTTACTAAACATAAAATAAAAATCAAAACAACTAAAATTAAATTTAAATTATTAAGCCCTGCTGGTAAATTATTAATAAAAGCTATTTGGAAAATAACTAAAAAAATAATTAAAACAATATTATAAATAATTTTCTTTAACATATTTTATTATTTTTTTACTAAGTTTTCCCCTATTTTAAAAACATCTCCAGCTCCCATCAACACTATGACATCGTCTTTTTTGATTTGTGATCTTAAATATGTTTCACATTTATCAAGCGTTGGAATATATTTTATCTCTTGCTTAATTCGTAATTTATAATTCGTAATTCGTAATTTATTTACTAAATCCTCGCTACTAACTCCACCATGTTTTTCTCTTGCAGAACCATAAATATCCAAAACAATCACCTCGTCAGCAATATTAAAGCTCTTAGCAAAATCATTAAGTAAAACTTTAGTGCGAGTAAACGTGTGGGGATGAAAAATTACAATTATTTTTTTATTGCCATATTTTTGACGCAAAGCGTCTAGGCTAGCGACAATTTCTGTTGGATGATGAGCATAATCATCAATAATTATTGCTCCTTGAAATTCACCTAAAATTTGCAAACGTCGAGTAGTGCCTTGAAATTCGCCTAAAAATTTTTTAATTTGTTTAAGCTCAATACCTAATTCAATACTAGCAACAATAACAGCTAAAGCATTGGAAATATTATGTTGTCCAAATAATTGAATAGAAAAATCACCCAACTCATCAAATTTGTCATTGCGAGGAGCCTTGTAATCAAGGCAACGTGGCAATCTCTTTTTTACTTTAAAATACTGTGCTCCATCTTTTACTTCTATATCATAAGCGACATAATCAGCTTCTTTTTTTATACCATAAGTTATAATTTTGCATTTGCAATTTACTTTTGTGATTTTTCTAATAGTTAAATCATCATAATTCGCAACTAAAAATCCTTTATTTACTGTCATTGCGGACTCCGATCCGCAATCCACTCCTATATCTGGTATTTTTTTAATAAACTCTTTAAAAACATTCTCATAATCTTTTTTTGTTGAAAAAAAATCAGGATGGTCATAATCAATATTATTTAATATAACTGCTTTTGGCTGAAAATATTTTAATTTATTTTGATATTCATCAGCTTCAATAATTAAATAGTTAGATTTGCCGACCAAAGTTGATCCATTAAATTGTGGGACTTTAGCACCGACCATAACATTCGGATCTAATTTGGCGTGCCAAAGAACATAGCCTAACCAAGCCGTTACTGTAGTTTTGCCGTGCGAACCAACTATAGCAATGCCATATTTTTGATTAAAAATTTCAGCTAAAGCCTGAGCATAAGTTAATGTTTTAATTTTACTAGCTAAAGCGCTAGCCACTTCTTCATTATTTTCAATATTATAGGCGGTAGAATAAATAATTAAATCAATGTCGCAAGGAATATTATTTTTACTAAATTTTTCAAAAACTTTAATACCTAATTTTACCAATATTTCATCAGTCATAAACTTTTCGTCAATATCTGAACCAATTACAACAAAACCTTTGGCGCTAAAATACTGCGCAAGCATAGTCATGCCAACGCCCTTTATGCCAATCATATAAATTTTTTTTATCTCACTAAAATTACTAATCATATATCATTCGTAAAACTCCACAAAGAAGCTCGCCTTTTAATTAAAAGTCGAGCTTCTGTAAAATTTAGCTATATTCATTTTTATCTCTTACCCCACTGTGGAGCTCGACGTGCTTTTTTAAGACCAGGTTTCTTTCTTTCTTTTTTTCTTGCATCTCTAGTTAGCCAATCTTTAGCCTTTAAAACAGGCCTTAGTTCTTCATTTAATTTTTCCAAAGCACGAGCTAAACCATGACGAATAGCTACTGTTTGCGCTTTTTTACCACCACCTCTAGTTATAATAGAAACATTTAAATCTTTAATTAATCCTGTTAATTTTAAAGGTTGTAAAACAACTGAATATAATTCCTCTTCTGGAAAATATTCTTCCATTTTTTGATTATTTACAGTTATTGAACCGTCACCATCCTTATATACTCTAACTTGAGCGGTAGCTGTTTTGCGTCGTCCTACAGTATAAATAAATTCACCTTCAAATTTTAAAACATCTTTAGTAATTTCTTTTGTTTCTTTAACTTCTTTAATTTTTACTGATTTATCGGTCATATTTTTAATTTGTGTAATTTTATTTAATAATCAATCTTTTCATCATATTATTTCTTAATCTTGTTGGTGGCAACATCTCTCTTACGGCATGTCGTAAAATTTCTCCAGGATTAACCTTTAATAAACTAGCAATTTTAACCCTCTTAATACCGCCTTGATAACCTGAATATCTAATATGTTCTTTTTGCTCCAATTTTTTTCCAGTAAATTTAAGCAACTTAATATTGTACACCTCAACAATGTCGCCGATATCTAAATGTGGCTGGTATTCTGGTTTATTTTTACCACGAAGAATTAAAGCAATCTGAGTACCTAGTCTACCAGTTGACTGATCTGTTGCGTCAAGTTTATGTAATTTTCTTTCAATTTTTGGTTGAATTTTTTTAACTTTTGGTTGAATATTTTTCATATATATCTTGTCATTCCCGTGGAACCCGAAAAACGGGAATCCATCTCATTATTATTTATTCTAAACTAATTCAATTTGTACCATTTTAGCTCCATCGCCTTGTCTAGTTCCTAATTTAATAATCCTTGTATAACCACCTGGTCGTTCTTTATAACGAGCACCTAAAACTTCCATAGCCTTTTTAATAGCCATTTTTTGTGGCAATACTTGAATTAATTTTCTTCTAGCATTTAAATCACCTTTGCCTGCAACAGTAATTAATTTTTCCACAATTGGCCTAATTACTTTAGCCTTGGCTTCAGTAGTTTTTATTTTTTCATAAATAAAAATACTGGAAGCTAAATTTTTTAACATCGCTTCTCTTGGCGCTTTTTTTCTATCTAATTTTTTATTTTTATTTTGGTGTCGCATAAATTAATCTATAATAACTTTTAACTTTTTTTAGGTCGACCTCTCTTTTTTAATTCTTTATCATCTTCAACTATTACTTCTTCAGCTGGTTCTTCTATAGTTGTTATTTGCGCAATATCAACAATCGGATCAATTTTGGCTTCAACTTCTTGTTCACCACCAATTAAAGCTGTAAATTGTTTAATTAAAATTTTTGTTGCATAAGCAAAAGCATCTTCAGGAGTTATGGTGCCATCAGTAGTAATGTCTAAAATTAATTTATCCCAATTGGTCATTTTACCAACACGAACATTTTCAACATTAATGCCAACAGCTAAAACAGGAGTAAAAATAGAGTCTATTCCAATATAACCAATTTCATGTTTTTCATTTTCGCGACCTTCAGTTGCCATATAACCTTTTCCAGATGATACAAATATTTCCATTTCTAAAACACCCGCCATATCAGTAATATTAGCTAAAACTAAATCCGGATTAGCTATCTCTACTTGGCTATTTTTACTAATACTGGATGCCATAACCTCTTTTTCGCCACGAGCTACTAATTCTAATTTAACTATTTCTTCTGTAAACATTTTTAATCGCAATTGCTTTAAATTTAAAACAATTTCCAAAATATCTTCTTTGATGTGAGGCAAAGCCATAAATTCATGATCAGCGCCTTTAATCTTTACTCCAATTACTGCTGCTCCTGGAAGTGAAGAAAGTAAAACACGCCTTAAAGCATTGCCAATGGTAGTACCGTAGCCAGGATAGCAAGACTCAATTATTACTCGTTTTTGATTGAGCTCTTTTCCTTTAATAAATTCAATTTTTTTTGGCAAAGCGATTGTATCCATATGCGTAAAATAAAAAATAATTTAATTGAATTAACGTGAATAAAATTCTACAATTTGTTGAGTATTAATTCCTTGTTCAAAGTCATTTTTAGCAGGTGAATGCAAAACCTTAGCAGTCATTTCTTTAATATCAAAATTTAACCAACTAGGCATAGTCGCCTTCTTTATTTGTTCAACTATATTAACAAAATGCTTTTCAGTTGAACTAGATTTTTTTATTTTTATAATATCACCAGTTTTTGTTTGATAAGATGGAATATTAAGAATATTACCATTAACTGTAAAATGGCGATGATTAACTAATTGTCTAGCTTGATTTCTTGAACTAGCTAAAGCTAAACGAAAAATAACGTTATCTAATCTAGCTTCTAGTAATTTCATTAAATTTTCACCAGCATCACCTTTTTGTTTAATTGCTTTATCAAAAGTTAGTTTAAATTGTTTTTCTAATATATTATAAATTCTTTTTGCTTTTTGTTTTTCTCTTAATTGCATACTATATCCGCTAGCTCTACCATGCCCTTTTGGACCATGAATGCCTGGTGGATAATTTCTTTTAACTATAGCGCATTTCGGAGTAGAACAACGTTCACCCTTAAGCATCAGCTTAGTGCCTTCTCTTCTGCATAATTTACATTTTGGATCTAAATTTCTTGCCATACATTAATTATGAATTTTGTAAATTTATATTATATATAATTTATTTAACTTTCGACTTTATGGACTAACTTATATTCTTCTTGGTTTTTTAGCACGACAACCATTGTGTGGAATTGGCGTTATGTCTTTTATTCGAGTTACTATTAAACCATTAGCATTAAGCGCTCTCACAGCTGATTCACGACCAGGACCTACTCCTTTAACCATAGCGCTTACTTCTGTTAGGCCAAATTCCCTAGCTTTTTCTATGGCAATTCTAGCAATTATTTGCGCAGCATAAGGAGTTGATTTTTTTGGACCTTTAAAACCTGCTATACCAGCACTAGCCCAAGCTAAAACATTACCGCTAGTATCCGTTAAAGTAACTATTGTATTATTATAGGTCGCTTTAATAAAAGCCATTCCAACGCTAACTTTTTTTTCCACTTTCTTTTTTCTCTTTTTTTTGCCTTTATGGCTAGAAGCTTCTTTCTTTTGCGCTTTGCTTTTTTCTAATTTTTTCCTTACTTCTTCTGGAAGCTCTTCTAATCCTGGAATTCCTGCCTCAACAACTTCTGCTACAGATTCTGTTACAGAAGTTTCAATAATATTTTCATCAGCTTCTATTGCCTTTTTTGTTTGTTGTTGTTTTTTTTCTGTCATAAATATATTAACTCACGTTTTAATGTTTTTATGTTTTTTGAGCAGACATTTTTTTACCAGAAGTTGCTGTACGTCTTACATTACCACGAACAGTACGACTATTAGTCTTAGTTCGTTGACCCTTTACTGGCAAACCTTTCATATGTCTAATGCCACGATAACAATTAATTTCTTTTAATCGTTTTATATTACTCAAAACTTCTCTTTTTAAATCACCTTCTACTTTATACTGCTTTTCTATTGTTTCTCTCAATTGATTAGCTTGTTGATCTGTTAGATCTTTTACTCTAACATCTGGACTTAAACCAACTGATTTCAATATTTCATTTGACTTAGTTCTACCAATACCATAAATATAAGTCAATGATATCTCAACTCGTTTTTCATTTGGTATAGTTACTCCTGCGATTCTTACTGACATAAAAATTAGTCTTTAAATTTATAAAATCTATAAAGTTAAAAATTAATAAAGCCTATAATTACTTTTGACTTTATAAACTTTTGACTTTACGGACTAGCCTATCCTTGTCTTTGTTTGTGCTTAGGATTCTCACAAATAACATGCACTCGACCTTTACGTCGAAGTGTTTTGCAATTTTTACAAATTTTTTTAACGCTAGCTCGAACTTTCATATAATTACATTCTATAAGTTATTCTACCTTTTGTTAAATCGTATGGACTAATTTGAACCCTTACTTTATCACCAGCCAATAAACGAATTTTATTAATTCTCATTTTTCCTGAAAGATGCGCTGAAATCTCATGACCATTTTCCAGTAAAACCTTAAAAGTAGCAGACGGCAAAGATTCTAATACCTCTCCTTGTATTTCAATAAATTCTTTTGAATTAATTACTTGTTGTTCTTCCTGCATTTAAAA
>JAURWF010000003.1 GCA_030655095.1 bacterium | reverse complement strand
TGAATTTTGATTAAGATCAGTTATTCTTATTCTTGATGTGCTAGCAGTATCATCACGCACTTCAAATTTTTCATTAGGAATAAAATTAGCACCCACACCTAAATTACCCAATTTAAACTGAGTAACTTCGCTTACATTAATAGGCTTAGATAAATTATTATCTGGTGGAATGGCAGTAGGATTAATCCAATTAGCTAAAAGTGCTTGAGTAGAGATAGAGATACCTAATGTGATAATCACTGCTAAACAAAAATAAATAGATTGTTTTAAATAAGGAAATCTCATACTAAATAAAAAATAAAATTATTTTACAATGACTTGAGTTGTTGCCGTTACTGGTTGACCACTTGCTCCTTGACATGTAAGAGTATAGCTATATGTCTGTTTTGAAGCACCAGCAAAATCAAGGAATATGCTTCCGCTAGAGCCTTTATCGCACATACCTGAGATAGTACCGCAACAACCTGTGTCCTTACTTGACCAATAAAGAGTTGAGGTTCCTAAAAAATTGATAAGTGTAACTGTACTTGGATTTGCATAAAAAGATGTAATCTTTGGAGTTGGAGTTGGTGTTGGAGTAGGTGTTGGTGTTGGAGTAGGTGTTGGAGTAGGCGTTGGAGTAGGTGTTGGTGTTGGAGTAGGTGTAGGTGTTGGAGTAGGCGTTGGAGTAGGTGTTGGAGTAGGTGTTGGTGTTGGAGTAGGCGTTGGAGTAGGAACTACTACCGCATCTATTATGCCATCACAATTACGATCTTTACCATCAGAACCGTTGCCAACCACATGACCTACGTAACATTCTTTACAACTTTCATCACAATCTCCCCTTCCAAAAGTAAATGTATCTCCATCGCAATCTTTCCAAATTGGACACGGAGATGAAGGTAAGCTGTAATAATTTTTTGCCAAAATATTTCCAACTACCTCAAACTTCTTATTTGGCGAAGTTGTTCCAATTCCAACATTTCCTTCATTTGTAATTGTTAAAATATTTTTTTGGTCAATATTAGTTAAAGTATTATTCCAAAATCTTAAATCTTCTGTTTTTTGATCTTGATAAATACCCCAATGTTTATTTGCTCCTACTACACTTTGAATATCAAGCTCGGCATTGCCAGTTGTTTCATAAAGATGTAATAAACTATTTGGAGTTGTTGTTCCTACTCCTATATTGCCATTATTATAAGAAAGATCTAAATCAGTTTTTGTCCACTGTCCTGAACCAATACTAGTAAGTGAAGTATAATCTTTATTGTTTTCAGAGATCATAAAAGTGTTTTTGACAGAATCAAAATATATTCTACCTTGTCCCGTTGAAGATTTAGGGGGATTTGTTGTGCCACGAATAGTAAAAACACCAGCTACATCTAATATGGAGCTAGGACTTGTTGTCCCAATCCCAATGTAACCATTTTGTAAAATTGTTAATCTGTTTTCTTTATTTCCCCAAATATTTAAACTATTATTATCTCTATTGTTATAAATCGCCCAATGATCATTGTCGGTATTATTACCAAATTGCAATTGTAATTCTGAATTTTGATTAAGATCAGTTATTCTTATTCTTGATGTGCTAGCAGTATCATCACGCACTTCAAATTTTTCATTAGGAATAAAATTAGCACCCACACCTAAATTACCCAATTTAAACTGAGCAACCCCACTTACATTAATAGGCTCAGACAAATTACTTTGTGGCGGAGTAGCCGTTGGACTAATCCACTCTGCTAAAAGAGACTGGGCAGAAATAGAAATACCTAATGTAATAATCACTACTAAACAAAAATAAATAAATTGTTTTGTTAGTTTTTGTTTAGTTAGCTTGGTTTTTGTTTTCATAAAATTAAATAAGTTTAAAACTAAAAATTATCTATATTGTCTATTAAAATTTATTATACCACAACTTTACTACTAAATGAGATTGCTTCGCCTGATTACAGACTCGCAATGACAAGTTGCCTTTATTTAATAATCTTCTCTGCTTTTTTTTTAATTATTAAAATAGCTATTAAAACCCCAATTAAAAAAATTAATGCCACTCCAACGCTAATAATTCCTAAAGAATTTCCTTTTGTTGTCTTTTTAGTAGAGCTAATAGAATTTAATTCTTTTACTACATTTTCTTGAACAGTAACATACATTCGTGCTCCAATTTTAGTAATTATTTGCGTATCAGTTGATCCATCTGTTTTTGAAGTTTTTTTATTTTGAATAATAATCGTTCCAGCGTATTCTCCAGCTTTAGTATTGTTAGGAATTTTTATAGTAAAATCAACAGTTTTTGTTTCTTTAGGCATTAAAGAAACTTCTGACTCAGCCAATGTAGTCCAATTCCCAATATTAACTTTTTCTTTGTCTTCTGATTCAGGAGCAAAAACACCATCTTCTGTAACAAAAGCATCAGCTACATAAATATTTACATCCGTTGACTTATCTGAATTATTAATAATATCTACTTTTCCATTTTTTACTTCCTCTGGCTTTAATATATAAAAAAACCAGGACTTTGTAAGCGTGTTGTTCTCATCAACCTCGCTTTTATTAGGCGCTATATTCAACCCGCCATATTCAACAGCGCTAACTAAATTAGAATTAAATAAAATAAACAAACATAACGATAAACAACTAGATAAAATGATTCTTTTAAAATATTTCATAAAATAAACGCATTAAAAAATATTTATCTTGGTTTAACTTCCTTCCATTTCATATTTTTAAGACTAGCGCAAGGAAGAATAGGGACTACATTAGATTCTAAATTATCTGTCTGCGCAATAACTTTATAATAATATGTTTTTCCTTTATTTATATTTTTATCATCAAAATAAGTATAATCATCTTGACCATTAATATACTCGATTGGTTTTGATATAACTGACAAAAAAGACTCTGCTTGCCCTGTTTCACTTCGCAAAATATCATAACTAACAACACCAACACCTGTCTGTTTCCAATTAATAGTTACCCCATTACAATCAGTAGGCAAGCTAATACTAGCTACTGGGGCGCAATAACCTGGCTTGTATGGTTTATTAACATCGCCTAATAACCAAACTGATTCTTTAATAATTTTTTTATTTTCCTCAATAACTGCTTTCACTCTAAAATAATAATTAACTCCCGGAGAAAGTTTATCTCCGCGACAGCTCACTACTTCTTTTGTTATTGTTGTTTCATTTTTTGGCAACTTTTTCTCACAAAAAGGTATCCAATTATTTTTATCAGTTGACATTTCTACTTCAAAGCCTGTTTCATTATCAGAATTATCTTTCCATTCTACTATTGCTCCACAACATGCACCTGGTAAATTAGCAACTTTAATATTAGTAGGAGCATTAATAAATGAAGAAGAAATTGGATAATTAACTTTATAGGCAGTTGGAGAAGTCGGCTCATTAATAGAATTAAAACTTATCCAGCCAACATTAGTAGCATCACCATTCCACGCCCAACCACTCAAATCTCCTGTACTCAAATCAACTTTTACTCCCTTATCTTTCCAAGAGACCACACTATCATCACTCATTTTAATCCAGCCACCATCTTTTGCTGATAAAATTTTTGCCCAACCTGTAACTACGCCTGTTACTAAATCTGCTTTTGCCCAAATTTTTGGATCACTCGGAGCGCTACCGCTATTAATAGAACTATTTGCTAATAAAGTTTTGTCTGGACCTACTAATAAAGTTGCGTCTGGACCAAAATATATCCAACCATACATTTCGTTCCAAGCATAACCTGAAAAATTACCAGTTGTATTATCAATTTTCACTCCATAATTAAAAGGTGTCGTACTACTAAAACTAATCCAACCGATATTTCCAGACCAAGCCCAGCCAGTAAGTGTCTCATCAACATTTTCTGCCTGAGTAACATTTGCCTTGTTTCTAAATAATATAGCAACAAAAACCACTATTAAAATTAACAGACAAACTATTAACAAACTTTTTATACTTTTTTTAAACATATAAAATTTTTAAAAAGAAAAAATAATTTTTTATTTTATTTTTCTAGCAACTTTTTAATAGATTTCAAAAAAATCTCAAAATCATCTAAGTCTTCATTAATAATCCTATATATTTCTTCGGGGGTAACTTCAAAATAAAAATGAGTTAAACGATTTCTAAAACCAGCCATTTTATAAAGCTGATTTTCAGCAAAATCAATTGGTACAATATCCTGTTTTCCCATTTCAACTGCCATTTGTTTATATTCGTCAACTTTTGCGCCAGGGATTCTAGATAAAATATGAGCACAAATATCAAAAGTCGCTTCTAAAGCATATCTTAAATAATGCTCAACAATAGCAAAATTTTCTGCTAATAAAAATTCTCTAGACTTTAAATCCTTTATTTTATCCATCTTTTTTAAAGATTTTTGGATAACGTCAATCCTCTCTAAAATCACTTTTTTATTTAATTCTAAATTTTTCATAAAATTAAATTCTTTCTAAAATTGCCTTATAACGCAAATTATAGAAATATTGAAGATCAGCATTTTTTTTTATTATTTCTTCATTATAATTAAGCCTGCTCTCTTCTAATTTTTCGTAAAGAACTTTTCCATTTTTTATCACCTCAAACTGTAGACTAATCGGCACAAACTGTAAAAAAACAATATCCAATTCATGTTCTCTTATTTTACAACGTTGCCTTAAATAATCTTTCGGTAATACATCAGTAAAAATATCATATAATTTAAGATATGGCTTCATTGTATTATTTTTATATTTTTCTGGTTTATTAAACACTACTCCAATATCAAAATCACTCAAAGCGTGAATATGCCCTTGAACTTGAGAACCAAAAAGATAAATAGTCTGAATACCTAATTCTTTAAATTGTTCAATATGTTTTTTAGAAAATTTAATTTTAATCATAACTAAAATTTATTACTTACATCATGTCACAAATTTATTGTATCACATAATTAAAACAAAACAAATTTAAAATCAAGAACGCAATAATCTTTTTCAAAAACTTTAATTGGATTTAAGTCTATTTCTTTAATTTGCGGAAAAGCTATACTTAATTCAGAAATTTTTAAAAGAATTTCAATGATTGAATTAATATCTTTTTCTTTTTCTCCACGAATTCCTTTAAGAATTTTATATCCTTTTGTTAAAAAAATCAATTCTTCTGCCTGACTTCTATTTAATGGCGCGATTCCGAAAGAAACATCTTTCAAAACTTCAACAAAAATTCCGCCCAAACCGAACATAATTAACGGTCCAAATTCTTTATCCCTTTTCATTCCAATAATCACATTTTCGCCACCTTGTATCATTTCTTGAATAATTATTTTTTCAACCAGAACAGGGCAGTGCCCTGTTCCTACGATTGCCATATTTTGATTTCCAACATTTTTAACATTTTTAATAATTTCTTGATAAGCATCGCCCACTTCTTGTTCATTTTTCAAATTTAATTTTACTCCTCCAATATCTGTTTTATGCAAAATTTCCGAATAAGCAGTTTTTATTGCCAAAGGGTAAGAAAACTCTTGAGCTTTTTTTATTGCTTCTTCTTTTGAAAAAGCAATTTTAAATTTTGGACAAGAAATTTTTAAAATTTTTAAAATTTCAGCTACTTTCTCTGGTTCTAAATTTTTTTGATTTCCTGCATTATCCAAAATCTCTTTAATTTGTTTTATTGTTTTATTGCTCTCTTGTTTTATTGTTTTATTGTTTTCTTGCATTTTTTGAATCACTTCAACTGCTTTTTCTGGCGAATCAAAATTTGGAATTTTATTTTTTTCTAAAATTTTAATTGCTTTTTCTACATTTTTCTGCCCAAAAAAACAAGTAAAAATTGGTTTTTTATATTTTTTAAAAAAAGAAACAATAATTTTAGCTGTTTCTTCTGACTCAGTCATTTTTTGAGGAGTTAAAAAAACTAATACAGCTGAAACATTTTTATCTTCTAAAATAGCTTCTAAGGCGATCTTATATCTATCAGCTCTTGCATCACCAATAATATCTACTGGATTTTCCACGCTACAAGCTGATGGCAAATTTTTCCTTAAAAAATCTTTTGTATCTTTGCTTAAGTCTACTAACCCTGAACCATTCTCAGCTTCTGACTTTACAGACTTTATAGACTTTTGACTTTCGACTTGAATAGCATCAGTACCTAAAACTCCTAATCCTCCAGCATTAGTCAAAATTGCGACTCCATTTTTCTTGGATAAATTTTGAAAACTAAATCCCTTAGCTAAATTAAATAAATCTTTTAGAGAATCTGCTTTAATAATATTTGTTTTTTTAATAAATGCTTCAAAAGCTTCATTTGATCCAGCCAAACTACCCGTGTGCAATGAAGCGGCTTTTTTCCCTTTTTCACTTAAACCAGCTTTTAAAAGAATTACTGGTTTTTTTGAATTATTTTTTAAAATTTCAATTGTTTTTTTACCGTCAGCAAAACTTTCTAAATACATTAAAATTACTTTTGTTTCTGAATCTTTTAAAGCGATCTCTAAAAAATCATTTTCTGAAAGATCAGCTTTATTTCCCAAGCTGACAATTTTACTAAAACCTAAATTATTTTGAGAAGCTAAATCTAAAAATCCGCAAAGAATCGCGCCAGATTGAGAAATAAAAAAAATATTTCCTTTTTGAGGAAGCTCTGGTCCAAATGAAGCATTTAAATTTTGTTTAGGATTAAGAAATCCTAAACAATTTGGTCCTAAAAAAGAAATTTGATATTTTTTAGCAATTTTTTTAATTTCATTTTCCAACTCAATCCCCTGCTCTCCTATTTCTTTAAAACCTGCTGAAACAATAATCGCATATTTTGTTCCTTTTTGACCAACCTCTTCTAAAACTTCCGGACAAATTTTTGAAGAAACAACAATTATTGCTAAATCAATTTTTTTATTTATTTCTAAAAGATTTTTATAAACTTTTTTTCCTAAAATTTCCCCAGCCTTTGGATTAATTAAAAAAATCTCCCCCTTATACTCGCCTTTTATTAAATTATTAACAATTTCATAACCAACTTTACCTATTTCATGAGAAGCGCCAATAACAGCAATTGAATTTGGAGAAAAAAATTTAGACAAAGTTTTTTGCATACTTTAAAATAGCTGTTAGGTTTTAGGTTTTAGGTTTTTAAACCTAAACGTAAATTAATTATACAACAACTTAAATTGTCTGTCTATTTCGATACTCTTTTAAAATAAAATCGACATCAATTTCTTCAAATTCTGGCCAGTATTTTTTTAAAAAAATTAATTCACTATCATACGACTGCCATAACATAAATCCTGAAAGTTGCTGTTCTCCTGAAGTTTTAATAATAATATCTAAATCAGGCAAATCTCCTTGATATAAATATTTTTTAACTAAACCTTCGTGAATCTGTTCTAGCTCAACCTTGTTTTTAATCAATTTACGTATTACATCAACTATTTCCGCCCTACCTCCATAATTTAAACAAATATTAACAATTCCCGCCTGATTAGTACTTGTCTTTTCCATAATATCATAACAACTTTGCGGTAAATCACCTGGCAACTCATCTATTCTTCCGCTAATAAGTATTTTATAATTTTTTTGTCGTGCTTCACTTATTAAATCGTCAGTAAGAGTCTGCTTTAATAATTTCATTAAACAATTAATCTCTTCTTGCGATCGTTGCCAATTTTCAATAGAGAAAGCAAAAAAAGAAACTACTTTTACTCCACGAGAAAAAAACCATTCAGGAGCATATTTCATTTTCTTGAAGCCATATATATATCCTTCCAAAATTGGCAAATTTCTTTCCAGCGCCCAATGTTTATTGCCACTCATAATAATACCAATATGAGCTGGCGCAATAAAATTTTTTGATTTTATTTCAGACATAATTTATATAAATTATAAGTTTTAATGCATAAAACTTTGCTGTTTATAAAAAATTCTCTTTGCTATCTCTACGATAAATAAATAAACAATCACTACGCCAGCAATAGATAATAAAACATTTATTGATAAAGGCGAAAATTTAAAAAATTTGCCTAACGAAGTATACGGAATTAACCAACCAACGGCAACCGCTGTAAAAGTGCTTAAAACAAGCCATTTACTAGCCCTGCTTTGCAAAAAAGGAATTTGTTTTGTTCTAATAATATGAATAACTAAAGTCTGAGTTGCTAATGATTCTAAAAACCAACCTGTTTGAAAAGCTGATTCGCTAAGTTTAAAAACGAAAAACAATAGAAAAAAAGTTAAAAAATCAAAAACAGAACTAATCGGCCCAAAAGTATACATAAACTTTTTAATAAAATTCAAGTCCCATTTTCTTGGTTTTTTTACCCAATCATTATCAACTTTATCTGTCGGAATAGTAACCTGTGAAAAATCATAGATAAAATTATTTAATAAAATTTGAATCGGCAACATTGGTAAAAATGGAATAAAAAAAATTGCTCCCAAAACACTAAACATATTACCAAAATTAGAACTCAAACCCATCATAATATATTTCATTGTATTACCAAAAACTCGCCGACCTTCAATAACACCTTCAATAATTGGCTGAAGACTTTTTTCAGTCAGAATAATATCCGCAGACTCCTTGGCAATGTCTACTGCATTATTAACTGAAATGCCAACATCGGCTGCTTTAAGTGATGGAGCGTCATTAATGCCATCTCCCAAATACCCAACTACATTTTTATTATTTCTCAAAATGGTTATAATCCGACTTTTTTGATCAGGAGAAAATCTAGCAAAAATAGTTGTTTTTTTAATTTTAGCAAACAATGCATTATCTGTTAAACCGTTAATTTCTTTGCCTAAAAGCACTCCTTTAACTTCTAATCCAACATCATAACAAATCTTTTGTGTGACAAATTCATTGTCTCCTGTAATTACTTTTACTTCTATTCCATGCTCTTCTATCTGATTCAAAATAGGCTCTAAACCTTTTTTAGCTGGATCAAGAAAAGACACGAAACCAAGTAATTCCATTTTATCTTCATCTAAATGAGTGTATTTATCTTTAGGTGGTAAATCAGATTTATAGGCAATAGCCAGCACCCGATATCCTTCTCCACTTAATTTGTGATAATAAGCAATAGCAATATTTTTATATTCTTCTGTTAATAAATTTTTATTATCATTCTCAAAATAATAATTACACTTCATTAACACTTCTTCTGGCGCGCCTTTTGTAATTAACGTTCTTCCTTCTGGACCAACAACCGCAATACTTAACATTTTTCGCGTAAAATCAAAAGGAATTTCTTCAACTTTTTGATAATCATCAATAACTGCTTTTTTATATTCCATTACAGCCTTATCTAATGGATTTTTTACACCAGTCTGATGAAAACTATTTAAATAAGTATATAAAAATACTCGCTCATTATGAACACCAAAAATATCCGTATAAGTAACTAATTGAATTTTATCTTCAGTTAATGTGCCTGTTTTGTCAGTACATAAAATATTCATACTACCAAAATCTGGGATCGCTGATAATCGTTTAACAATAACACCAATTTTAGCCATTTTTTGTGAACCACGCGCCATTGTAATTGACATAATCATTGGCAATAATTCTGGAGTAACTCCAACTGCAATAGCAATAGCAAAAATAAATGACTCAAGAATATCCTGCTTTATCAACGAATTACATAGCATTATTAACAAAACCAAAAAAATTATCACTTTCATGATAAAAAAACCAAATTTAGTAACACCCAACTCAAAATCACTTTTTTCGTCTTTTTTTAAAATATTTTTAGCAATTTTACCAAATTCCGTATCTTTACCAATACGACAAACAACTGCTAATGCCGTACCACTAATTACATTTGAACCTAAGAAAACTAAATTATTATTGGTATTATCTGCTTGATCTATTAATGCAATGTCAGATATTTTTTCGCAAGGAAATGATTCACCTGTTAAAGCCGATTGATTAACAAAAAAATCATCAGCTTCAATAATTCTTGCATCAGCTGGCACTAAATCTCCAGAGCTGAGAAAAATAATGTCTCCTACGCAAACTTCGGTTATTTTAATTTCTTTTTTATTTCCAGAACGGATAACAGTTGCCGTATTACTTACTTTTTCTTTAAGCTTTTTAGCTGTATTATTAGCGCTATGTTCTTCAAAAAAATCTAAAATAACACTGGCTAGCACCATTGCAATAATAATGACTGAATTGGTAATTTCTTTAAAATAAGCTGAAGCAATCGCCGCAATTAATAAAATAATTACCAAAGGACTCTTAAAATGCGACAAAAATTCTAATATCACGCCCTGTTCTTTCTTCTCTGAAATTTTATTTAATCCAAAACGGATTAACCTTGATTTAGCTTCACTATCGGTTAATCCATTTTTTGAAGTTTGTAATTTTTTAAAAATATCAAAAAAAGACGCAGTAGAAAAATAATCTGCATCACTAACAGTACTATTTTTAGCGTCATTTTTTTGAGAATTCATTTTTATTTTTTAAACTGATCTATTGTTTTAACTATTTATTTTCTAAACTATCAACTCTTTGTCTCAAAAGACTAAGCTGACTTTGCAAATCGTTAACTTCAAAACGATAAGCTACATTAGACACCTTTAATTCAAGTCTTTCATGGCTATCTCTTAATTCCTTAAAACCATTTTCCATTTTAGTTTCAATGCTATCAAAACGATCTCCGATGCTATCAAATTCACCTTTTATAATGCTCGCTAACTCATCAATTGTTATACTCTTTGTCATATTTTTGCATTTATTTAATTAATATTTTTATTACTCTAAATTTTTTATTTTTCTCCATTTTTTAACGGCTTTAGTTTTAGCTAATTCTCTTTCTATTGTAGCATTAATTTCAGCAAAATTAATATTTTCACCAAGCCTAGCTTTTTCTTTTATTTCTTTAGCTCGTTGATATGCTTCTTTAGCTTTTGTTATGTCAATCTCTTCGGCGCGTTCAGCAGCATCAGCTAAAATTACTACTTTATTTTTTAACACTTCTAAAAACCCGCCGGAAATTGATATAATTTCATCTTCTCCATTTCTTTTTTTAATATGAATCACTCCTGGCATCAGGCTTGACACCAATGGAATATGATCGGGTAAGACAGTAATCTCCCCTGCCTTAGTTGGCACGACAATTTGCAAAATTTCTTCTTTTAACACCACTTTTTCAGGTGTTACAATTTCAAATTTTATATATTTATCAGACATAATTGTATTTTGTATAATGTATTTTGTATTTTGTATTTTGGTTATTTTAATAAAATATCTAAATCTATAAATTAATTTGTGTATTTATTTGTGTATTTGTAGAAAATTACAAATTTTATTTCAGTATTTTTCAAAATACAAAATACATTATACAAAATACAATTAACTCAAAAAGACTAAATAATTATTCTCCAACTTCTTCTATTCCACCTTTCATATAAAAATCACTTTCGCTCTTTTCGTCATGTTTACCATCTAAAATTTCCTTAAAATCGTGAATGGTGTCAACAAGTTTTACGTATTTTCCTTTATGACCAGTAAATGTTTCTGCTACATCAAAAGGTTGAGACAAGAATCTTTGAATTTTTCTAGCGCGCGATACAATAATTTTATCTTCATCGGATAATTCTTCCATTCCTAAAATAGCAATAATATCTTGCAAATCTTTATATCTTTGCAAAACCTTTTGTACTCTACGAGCTACTTCATAATGTTCTTGACCAACAATTTTTGGATCCAAAATTACAGATGAAGAATCTAATGGATCAACTGCTGGATAAATTCCTAATTCAGATAAACTACGAGATAATACAACTGTTGAATCTAAATGGCCAAAAGTCGTAGCTGGCGCAGGATCAGTTAAATCATCAGCAGGCACATAAACTGCTTGAATTGAAGTAATTGAACCTTTATCAGTTGATGTAATTCGTTCCTGCAATTCACCCATTTCCGTTGCCAAAGTTGGTTGATAACCAACAGCGCTTGGCATACGCCCAAGTAAAGCTGAAACCTCAGAGCCAGCTTGTGTAAATCTAAAAATATTATCTATAAATAATAAAACATCTTTATTTTTTTCATCACGAAAATACTCTGCGATTGACAATGCCGATAAAGCAACACGCGCACGAGCGCCAGGTGGTTCATTCATTTGTCCAAAAACCATTGCTAATTTATCAAGTACTTTAGCTTGTTTCATTTCATGATAAAGATCGTTGCCTTCGCGCGTTCTTTCCCCAACACCCGCAAATACTGAAACACCGCCGTGAGCTTTAGCTATATTATTAATTAATTCTTGAATAATAACAGTTTTGCCAACACCAGCGCCACCAAACAATCCAACTTTACCACCTTTTAAAATTGGACAAATTAAATCAATAACTTTAATGCCTGTTTCTAAAATTTCAGTTTTAGTTAATTGCTCAACAAATTTTGGAGATAGACGATGAATAGAATATTTTTTTTCAACCTTTACAGCTTCAAGACCATCAATAGGTTCGCCTAAAACATTAAAAATCCTGCCTAAAACTTCATCGCCAACTGGCACTGATATATTTTCTTCTGTATTGATTACTTTATCTCCTCTCCTAAGTCCATCAGTTGTTCCAATAGCAATCGTCCTTACAACATTATTGCCAATATGTTGTTGAGTTTCCAAAACTAATTTCTGCCCATGATTATTAATTTCTAAAGCAGTATAAATTTCCGGCAAATCACCATCAAAATAAACATCAACAACAACACCAATAACCTGTTTAACCACTCCTGTTTTTTGTAATTGTTCAGTCATAGATTTTAAATTATGTATTTTGTATTTTGTATTATGTATTTTGGTTTTTTGAATATTTTATAAGTCCATTAATTAATTTATGAACAACAACCGTTTGTTCAGCCACTTTATTAAATTTATCAACGGTTAAATATTTAATATCTTTAGCTATTAATAATTGATTTTGAATTTCAGTTACCGAGCCTCTGGAAATTGAATAAAATTGCGCTTTTTCTTTAAATGACTGTCTACTAAATCCCTCAGCAATATTTGAAGTTATTGAAACAACGGCTCTTTTTATTTGATTAGTTAAACCAAATAATTCTTCTTTTGGAAAATCTTTAGTTATTTGATAAATTTCAATAACTAATTTATGTCCCTCTTTCCATGCATTCAAATCTGTAAATGATTTTATTTTAATATTTTCCATATATTTTTTTCACATTTTCCAAAATACAAAATACATTATACAAAATACATTTTACACATTCAACGCATTTGCTCCTGCTGATATTTCTGCTATTTCGGCTGTTATGTCTGCTTGTCTTGCTTTATTGTATGACAAAGTTAATTCATTTACCATATCTCCAGCTGCTTCTGTCGCTTTATGCATTGCACTCATACGCGCGCTATGTTCAGAAGCGTTTGATTCTAACAATGCTTGAAAAAGTTGAATTTCAATTAATCGTGGCAACATTTCATTTAAAACTTCTTCTGGGCTTGGCTCAAAAATATATTCAAACTTAAATTTTCCACTATGCAAATATTTTTCTTCTTTTTCTTCAATAAATTTTTTATCCAAACCAATTCTTGTATCTTCCCCAACTATACCCAAATATTCATCAACTTGTTCAATTTCTATTGGTAAAATTTGTTTAACTCTCGCAATCTGTTTACCCGCATTAACAAAATCTGTATAAGCAACCATAACTTTATCATATTTCCCGCTTAGATATTTATCTATTATTAAATTAGCAACAGGCACAATTTCGTTTACTTCGCTAGACAAATCAAGTTTAGGAAAATCTGCCACTATTTCGTGTCCATAATGATATATTACTGCGCCTTTTTTGCCAACTAAAATAAATTCTGTTTCTATTTTTGTTTGCTCTCCTGTTTTTTGATATTTTTTAATTGATTCATTAACTTTATTAATAATCGCCATATTAAAACCACCACACAAACCTCTATTGGACGTTATTAAAACAATTCCGACTTTTTTTATTTCTTTTCTTGGAGTTAAAAGCTGATGCAATGATTCTTGCCCATTATTTTTTATAGTTTTAGATAAATTTAAAACAGTCTGCCAACTTAAATTAGCATAAGTTCTGGTTTTAAGCACAGCCTCAACTGCCTTACGCATTTTTGACGCAGCAACCATTTTCATCGCCTTAGTAATTTTTTTAGTATTACTAATTGATTTTATTCTACTTTTTATATCCCGTGCTGATGCCATATAAATCAATTACAAATTATCAATTTAGAA
>JAURWF010000053.1 GCA_030655095.1 bacterium | reverse complement strand
TCTGTTATACCGCCGATTTTAGAAGCAATAATAGGCAATCCAATACTAAAAGCTTCGTAAATTACTGTTGGCGAATTTTCATAACAAAGAGAAGGCACAATTAGACAATTAGCTTGCGCAAAATATTTAAAAATTTCTTCTCTTTTAATTTTTCCTAAAATATTAACATATTTATTATCAGCAATTTTTTTTATTACTACTAACTTAGAGCCATCGCCAATAATTGTTAATTTAATATTTTGTTTATTTTTTTTAATCAACTCTTTAAAAGCATCAACCAAAAAAATAATTCCCTTATGATCCTCTATCTGCCCAACATAAAGAAATCTAAAAATATTATCTTTAATAAATTCTTTATCAGATAAATTACTAGTTAAAATAGGCGCAGGATTAGCTAAAACTATTTTTTTTGAATTAATAAAAAATTTTTTCTGAAGATGATAATCAAGTAGCCATTTTGACGGACTAATAATAACATCTGGGGAACCAAATAATTTACAACAAATCACCTGATATATTTTAGCAAAAAATTTTTCATTTTGCTGTTCTTGTCCATAAATCATTAAACCTGAAGGATGAATTAATTGAATATCATGAATATAATGCAAATGTTTAATTTTTAATTTTCTAATAGCTCTTGGCAATAAAAAACTTAACCCTTTTAAATTATGTGTTATAACAATTTCAGGCTGTTCTTTTATTAAAATATCTTTTATTTTATTACAAATAAAAAAATTAAATAAATCAAAAAAATGCCAAAATAATCTAAAAAAAGTTGGCATTTTACCTAAATTATAATAATTACTTGGCAAATAATAATTTTTTACATACAGATCATTTTTTATCACGACATTAGAAAAAAAAGGTCTAGTGGAAATCACTACGACCTCAATATTCTTGCTCAATAATCCTTGAGCAATTAATTCTACAATAACTTCGGCGCCACCACGAATATAAGGTTTATATAAATTATTAATTAAACAAACTTTCATAAATTTATAATTGCCCTAAAACTACTTCAACTTGTTTTTTTTCTCCTTGTCTCCAATATTCAAGATTAATTTTATCACCTGCAACATGTTGTTGAATAATTTTTGACAAATGATTATTTTCATCCAGCTCTAAATTATCAACAGAAATAATAATATCTCCTTCTTTAAGACCGGCTAAATAAGCAGAGCTATTTTTAATGATTGCTACGCCGTCTAAATCTTTACTAATAACAGCGCCATCGTTTAAATAATTATTGCTATTTGCGTCAACTAATACTAAATTTGTTAAATCTATATAATGCACGCCCAAGCTAGCGCGTTTAATTTCTTTGTATTTTAAAAGACTGTTAATAGCTCCAGTTAATTGACTAATTGGCTCAACATAACCGTTAGCATTAACCATAGCTAATACATCGCCTGATAAATTAAATACAACTGCTCGACTATAAAATTTATTTTCGCCTACAGAGTCATTGTTAAGCATAATTTCTCCGACGGTTCTATCGCTAGAAATAACGGATTTAGAAATATCATCAACTCGCTGATTAATTATAGAAGTTAAAATATTTTCACCTGATGGAGTTATTGCAATAACTAAATTACCATTTTTAATTTCATTGTCAGAAGCGAATTTTTTTACAGGCAAATCTTTTGCTAACACATGAATAAAGGAATAAGAAGTTAAAGTGTCTTCAATAATTTTATCAATAGGATAAATCTTTTTATCTTTAGTAATAATAACATAATTCATTGGATTTTTTTTTATTTCTGGTAGCACGTCAGCGACTATCCATCCATCGCTAGTTATAATTAATCCATTTCCCTCGCTTTGTCTTAATTGATAATAATTATTTATATTAAAATTAACTCCAGAACTGCTCTTGGCTGTTGATTGTTTTTTAAAAATGCCGACCATACTTGCATTAGCTGAATCAATTGTTTCATTAACTTTTACATTTTGCTCAATAACAATCTTTTTTGCATCTCTAATAACTACTCCTTGATTATTATAATCTTGAGAGAAATCTATTTTTTTTAAAAGAGTGTCATTATCAAATAAATAACCTCTAGCGACTATCTCGCCGACTATGCCAGAAGCTAATCCAAAAATTACTGCTAAAATAATTGTTACTAAAAAATTGTTTTTTTTCATATTTTTCAAAATTTAAAAAGATATTAATTAGCTATTTTTAACTTTTAACTTTTCAAGCCCTGGCATTTTCTCTCCACTAAGATACGCCAACATTGCACCCCCTCCAGTTGATACCCAATCAACATAATCAGCCATTTTTGTTATTTTTAAAGCTTCAACAGTTTCTCCTCCGCCAACTACTCCAAAAGCTTTCCCATCAGAACGGCTGGCTACTAATCTTGCGACTGCCAATGTGCCATGCTTAAAATGTTCATTTTCAAAATAACCCATTGGACCATTCCAAACAATTGTATTAGCTTGTTTAATAAAACTGGCATAAAGCTTAATAGTTTTTGGCCCTATGTCTAAAATTATATCTTTCTTGCCAATTTGATTAATACTTTTAACAACAACATCGCCTCCATCTTTTTTATTACTAACGACTGCGTCTATTGGTAAAATTATTTTAGCATTATCTTTTAATTTAGCAACTATTTTAATACTTTCTTGATCAATAATTGAGCAACCAACCTCAAAGCCATGACTAGCAATAAAATTATTAGCTAATGCTCCGCCAATTAGCATACGATAAGATTTCTTAAGCAACTTTTTTATTAAAGCAGACTTTGTTTTCATTTTAACACCACCAATAATTGATATTAATGGTTTTTTTGGTTCTTTTATTTTATCTAAATTTATAATTTCCTTTTCCAAAAGCAAACCAACGTAGGCTGGCAAATATTTTTTTATAGCGCTTACAGACGCATGGTTGCGATGACAAACAGCAAAAGCATCATTAACATATAAATCAGCTAAACTAGCTAATTGCTTTGCAAATTTTTTATCATTTTTTTCTTCTCCCCCATTAATCCGTAAATTTTCTAAAAATAAAATTTCGCCTGTTTTTAATTTATTAGCTGCTTTAACAACTGATTCACCACAACAATTATTAATAAAATCAACTTTTTTATCCAATAGCTGACCAAGTCTCTGAGCGATAGGTTTTGTTGATGCTTTTGCTAAATGAGTAGCAATAATTAAGCGACAACTATACCGTAATAAAAATCTAATTGTCGGCAGACCTTGAATAATTTTATAATCTTCTTTAATCAAATCATTCTCCATCGGAACATTAAAATCCACTCTTAAAAAGACTGTTTTATTATTTAAATTTTTTGCTTGCCTAACAGATTTTATTAACATAGTTGCGGGACTTGGATTCGAACCAAGATACTCGCCTCCAGAGGGCGATGTCTTACCATTGGACGATCCCGCAATATCAATTATCAATTAACAATTAACAATTAACTTACCACTTTTCCACCAAAAGTTTTTAATAGGTTATCAATCATACTACCTTGCTCTCCTAACCCCGAAATTATTTCTGGTTCTTTTTTAGAATCAAGCGGTTCTTCGCTAATTGCTTTATTAGCAATTACTTCCAAATTTTCATCTACAATTGCTTCAACTATAATTGACATACCAAAAATCTGACACAAAACTTCTTCTATCAATACTCTAATATTATTCTCGCTTACACGATCACGATGAAATTTATATTTAAAAGCTAAACAAAGTTTATTATTATTAAAACTTCTTGGCTGACAAACATTTAGGATAAAAGACAAAGAAAGATTATTTTGTTTTATTTTAGTCAAAACTTCATTCCAACGATCAACTATTTGCTCACAACTGACGTTTGACGACAAATTAACCGAAATAATTGGCTTAGAATCAGCCTTTTCTGCAATATTATCTATAGCAAAAACAACTGGTTTGCTTGACAATTTTATTTGCTGATCTTGTTGAATAATCCTTGTTCCGCTATTTATTTGATTTAACACGGGATTTACACTAATTGTTGACGCAATAGATAGCTCAGCGATAGCTAATTCAACTGGCAATTGCTGAATAAAATCGCCCTTTAATTCATTTTTTACTTTAATAAATTTCTCTATATAAATCAATATAAGATCTAATGTCATTTCTTGACTTAATTTATTTATTTTTAATTCCATCGCCTCTCCCAATTCAATAGCCAATTTTTCCATTAATCCAGGACTAATTTTCCCAAGCATTAATTTTCGTAAAATTTCAATTAAATCATTTAAAAAACTTTTTAAATCTATACCATTATCAATTAATTTATTAATTAATCTAATTCCACTACCTGCGTCTTTCTTTACTAAAAAATTTATTAAATTTATTACTTCATTTAAATCGCTTCTAGGAATAACCAAACTAGCTTCTTCTCTGGTTATTTCTTTTCCACTAATCGCCACAATTTGCCCCAACAAACTTTCAGCATCGCGCATATATCCTTCAGAATGACGAGCGATTTCTTCAAGAATACTTTTGTCAATTTTTAACTCTTCAGCTTTAATAATATAATTTAATTTTTTTACAACATCACTTACGCTAATTCTTCCAAAATCAAATCTCTGACAACGGGAAATAATTGTTGCAGGAACTTTATGAACTTCAGTGGTGCACAAAATAAAAACAACAAAAGCGGGTGGTTCTTCAATAATTTTAAGCAAAGCATTAAAGGCAGAAATAGACAACATATGAACTTCATCAATAATAAAAACCTTATACTTTGCTTTACTAGGCACGACTCTAGCGCTAGCAATAATATTTTCTCTAACATTATCAACGCCAGTATGACTAGCAGCATCAATCTCTATAACATCTAAAGCACGTCCGACTGTAATTTCTTCACAACTAGAACATTTATTACACGGGTCGGCTATCTCACTTTTTCTATCAGCGCAATTAATCGCTTTAGCAAAAACTCTAGCTAATGTAGTTTTCCCAACGGCGCGCGGTCCACAAAATAAATAAGCATGAGCAATTTTATTAGTTTTGATTTCCTGCTCTAAAATTAATTTAATATGATTTTGCCCAACAACCTCCAAAAAATTTTGCGGACGATATTTTCTATATAAAGTTGACATAAAAATATAAAAATATAAAATTAATAATTTGAACCGTTGATTATACTAATCTTTTAGTAAGATTAAATACAACCAACAGTTCAGGCACTCCATCTTAATTTTCTTTACAGAAGATATTATCCTCTATTTTCTCCTCCATTATTATATGCCTCTTCACAGAAGATATCGTCTTGCTGACAATCGTTAATACCAGCCCAAACGGTCCTGCTAACAAACAAAACCCAAAAGATCCTACATAATCTTTTATGGCAAACGCGACCATGCCGCAAACAATCCAAAAGGCAAAAACTCCCCAAGTAATAAAAAACCCAAACAAAAACATCCCCATTTCGATAACCTCCTTGTTCTCCATTTTTTAATTATTCTATTTAGCAATTTAACTGTATAAATTGCTGAATAAAATACCACCAAAATACCAACCGTCCACACAAAACACCCCCCCCAATCGAACATCTTAAATCACCTCCTATTATTTATTTTTCACAACTCTATCCTACCCAATCCTCGCCAATTTAGCAAGATAAAAAATATAACTACTCACTAACCCACATCTTTTGTCATCTCGAATCCTGTATATCTCCACTTTTGTCATCTCGAATCCTGTATATCTCCACTTTTGTCATCTCGAATCCTGTAATCAGGATGAGAGATCTATAATACTTGAATACTCACCCTACTTCTTCTTTTTATCTCTCGTGTACATTCTGTATTTTTTTTCTTCTATAAAAAACTATTCTTAAATAATTGATAATAATATAAACATAAAATTGATATTGTTTTTTTTTATTTTAATTAGATAGTGCTGAGTAATAAGCTATTACAGATCTCTCACTCTGATTACAGAGTTCGAGATGACAAAAGGAATGAGATTGTGAGTAATTAATTATAAATAATACTAATAATAATGCTAAAAATCATCGTCGTCTTCTTTTTCTTCTTTTTTTACTTGTTTCATTCTGTTTAAAATTTCTGCTTCAATAATATTTCTGTCTTGACCAAATTTTAAACGACTTAAATTCTTAATTAACTTAGCATTATTATCATTTTTCACAAAATTTTCCATTGGCCAAATTGTTGACATAGAAAATGGTCGTGATCCTGTATTATCAATTAATAATTTCACATAAGCTGTGTATTTTTCAATATTAATTAAATCATATTGATTAAAAACTGGCGCAAATTCTTTTGACATAATTTCAGCATCATCTGTGCCTACTTTAAACAAAATCCATGTGCCTACATTTCCAAAAACAGCATCCTTAATTGAAGTATCTTGATTTTTTGATAATTGCCCAAGATATTGATGAGCAATTATTAAATTTAAACCATACTTTCTAGCTTCTGACAAAATTGAACAAATTGAATCGGTTGTAAAATTCTGAAATTCATCAATATATAAATAAAAATCTTTTCGTTTTTCATGCGGCATATCAGCCCGACTTAAAGCAGCCATTAAAATTTTTCCAACAAGAATCATCCCTAATAAAAAAGCATTCATTTCACCAATTAAACCCTTAGATAAATCAACTAAAAGAATTTTTCTATTATCCATAACATTGCGAAGATTAAAAGAACTTTTTTGTTGGGCAATAATCGGTCGCATTGTATCATTTGAAATAAAAGAAGTTAACTTTGAAGTAATATATGGCACAACATTTGCTAAAGCAGCATCACCACCAGCCTTTTCAGCTTCTTGGTTCCAAAAATCTACAACAGTGACATCTTTACAACGTTCTAATTTCATCCTGCGAAATTTAGCATCAGCCAAAACCTTAGGAATCTCCATCAAAGTTGACCCTGACTCTATATCGCCCATTACCAAAAGCATAGCATTACGCATATACTGCTCAAAAATAGGCCCCCCAGTCGACTTTAAATCATATAATTTGTCAAAGATTTTAATCATCTCATTAATAACAAAAGTTTTTTGTTCTGGATAATCAGGATCAAATTCTAATAAATTGAGGGCTAATGGCCGTTCTGTATCAGCTGGAGCAAATAAAATAACATCTTCTGCACGCTCCTTTGGGATATAAGCCATAACATCACTAATTAAATCTCCATGAGGATCAATTATACAAACTCCTTCGCCATTAATAATATCCTGAATAGCCATAGAGGCTAAAAATTTTGATTTTCCAGTACCTGATTTACCAATAACATAACTATGTCTGCGACGATCATCACGCTTAATTTTAATATCATTAGTAACTCCGCGATAAATATTTTTTCCTAAAATAATCCCCTCGTCTGGAATATTGGTCGGCGCTGCCGCATACTTAGCAAACAACCATAAAATATTTGGTGTCTCAGTTCCGCTTAATGGAAAATGGAATAAACTAGTCAACTCCTCGGTATTTAAAAGAAAACTATTTGATAATTTAAAACGACGATAAATAAAATCTTTAATAACTGTTTGCTCAGTTGAGAAATGACTAGAAGCTTTTTTATTAGAAAAAACATTACCGTATTGATAATAATTATACTGACTATAGGCGCTTATCATATTATTCAAATAACTAGTCGCGCGCGCCTGATCTTTGGCACAAACAATAATCCGCAAATTTACATCCAAACCAGCTTTTGCATTTTTCTCTTCTATTAATTTCAAAGTCTCCTGCTCCATTGCAGTTTGCTGATATTGATTATCCAATGGTTTATCTTTAGCCTGTGATGAGAAAAAAAATTTTGACAAATTCCATAAAATTTCTAAAAATTTAGAAAAATAATTAGTACTCAAAGTTTCTTCTAATCGCTTGCCTTTACCAACATTCCTAACTATTTCATTAACTTTACGATGCCAACTTGATTGAGCACTTCTAACAACATACTGCACGGCCATACCTTCTTCTTTGTCTAGTTTTGACATAGCGTTAATCAGAGAATCAAGCGGATCAGCCTCCATTTTGTCATAAGTTTTAATAGGAAAAATAAAATTCTTTTTAGTTTTAACACAACCCGCAGCTGTATAACCGTTTGAACTAAAAATATTATAATCACTTACTTCTTCCAAAACAGCTTCAGGATAATAAGCTTGAATTTGTTGCTCTAAATAAAGCCCCATATGTCGCGGAGCCACAACATAAAAAGATATTAATTTCTGATTTGCAACTATTTCAAAAGAAAAATGATCATTTCTACCGATCAGCCACGCCAAATTTTTATGCCAACGTTGAGCACGTAAACCACCGATAGCTTTAAACAATGTCTCACCTCTAGCGATTTCTTCTTTCACTTGTTGCAACTGATTACTATTTTTTCCTTCTTTATCTTCAGGCTTTTCTTTAGGCAATCTAATTAAATAAACTATATGATCATAAAAACGAGAATCAGCTATTCGCAATAAAATTATTTTCTTCACAAAATAAAAAACAACAACAAAAATAATTAAACAAAACAAAAAAACTATCCAGCCATTAATATCTATCGCTGAACTAAAATTATACTCAAGTCGTACATCTTCAGAAAAACCGTAATCCATATATTAAAAAATTAGAAAATTCAAAAAAGCATTTAACGTAATTATTTACAGCTCTTTTGTCATTCTGAATCCGTATCTCCCTCTTTGTCATCCTGAACCACGTAATCTCCCACTTTTGTCATCCTGAACCACGTAATCGTGGTGAAGGATCTATAATAGTTGGTATTAAGCTAAAACTTGTTGTTTTAATAGTCGTCTATTACAGATCTTTCACTCCGCCAAATGCGCGGAGTTCAAGATGACAAAGAAAAAAACACGAACTCAGAATAACAAAAAAAACTATGAGCAGCTGCTATTTAATAATAAATTCTCTATTTTATCTTAATTATCTCGTCTGCTTTTATTTTTGCTTCTTGTTCTAAAAAATATTTATTAATGCCTGGAATAAGTAATAACCATTTTTTAATTAAATCAATAATATCTTTAATTTTTACCTTAGTTTTTTCTAACAATAAATTAATTTTAATAGCAGTTTGTTCGCCAACAATTTTAAATTCTCTTTTTTTATCATCTGGCAACTGATCATAAATCTCTTTTAAACCACTTTCCAAAACTTTCTCCACTTGCTTTTGACGTTGCCTTAACTTACTTGTTGCGCTAGATGATAAATCACCAAACGATGCAGAGCTAATATTCTCAGCTAACTCGCTAGAACTAATTTCAGCAGATTCTTTTTCACTAGTTATTTCGCTTACTACTTCTCTTTTTTCTACAACACCCTCTACTTTACCTGACTTTTTTTTATTTAATAAACTCTCTCTGCCAAGCAAATTTTCAATTTTTGTTAATATTTTTTTATCATCTGCCATAGAATTAGCTTTTTAGCTTCTTAGCTTATTAGTAAAATAATTTACTAAAATTACAATATTTAATTACAAGCCCACTTAATAAAATTCTAAAATATCTATCACTGGTGGAATCCAAAGTCGCAATGGAAGCCCTGTTTCACCTAATCCAGAAGTGATAAAAATTTTTCCTGTTGAAGTATTAAGCAATCCTTTGTCAAAATCACCTACGCAAGGAATAACATATTTATATAAAAAAGGAATTCTGATTTGTCCGCCATGAGTATGCCCAGAAATAGTAATATCTGGAATAGAATTTTTGTAATTTAATGTTGTGTCAGGATTATGTGCTAAAACAATTAAATTATCTTTAACATTATACTCTTCTATTTTTGAAATATCGTCTTGACTAGCAAAGTTATCTCCGAGTCCTAATACAGTAATGTTTGTATTTGGAATTACAGATGATGTATTATCTAAAAAAATAACCCCATTCATCTCTAATGCTTCTTGCAACTGTTTCTGGATCGGTGGACCAGGCATTCCACTATCATGATTTCCAAGCACGGCATAAACTGGAATTTTGATATCTTTTAAAGGAGAAAAAAGCGTTGATAAATCTTTCGATGGCAAAAGAGTAAAGTCTCCTGGAATCAAAATAGCATCAATATTTTTTTGTTTATTTATTTTTTTTACAACTTTTTTTAGAAAATTTTTACTTTTATAAACACCTAAATGCATATCAGCAATAACAATTACTTTAGTTGAAAAACCTGTTTTAATATTTGTATTTTTAATTACAATAATATTTCTTTCAATAAATCTTGCTTGAATAAATAATATTGTTACTAAAAAACATAAAACAATAAAAATTAATAATCTTTTTCTTTTGTATAAATTTCTGTAATTTTTTAATATAAAATAACAAAGAAAAACTAAAAAAGGCAACGACAAATATGATAAATAAAAAATGAAAATATGCATAACTAAACTCTAAAATTAATTACAAACATATTATATCATAAAATATATAAACTGTGCTATAATGTAATAAATTATCCACAAGCCACAAACTTTTCAAATTTTATGACTAACTCGTATAAACAAATTTCTAAAAACATCCAGCAAGTTACTATTAATAATCCAAAAACAGAAAATAAATTAATTTGGCTTAATATTTGCGATGCTGGCAAAGAAGAAGTTAAATATCTGCGCAAAAAATATGATTTTAAACTTTCACACCTGCAAGCATCTCTAGCTAAAACAATAGCGCAACGAGCAACTGTTGAACAATGTGATGATTATCTATTTATAATTTTACATTTTCCGATTTTTCATAATGACGATATTATTCCCGCAGAAATTGAATTTTTTATTAGTCATGGCCTTTTAATAACTATTCATAATAATAATATACCTCCTCTCAATGACTTTTTAAACACTTGCAAAAAAGAAAGTGATACTATTTTAACATACAAACATGAATCGTCGGCAGTTTTGCTTTATGAAATATTAGAAAAATTATTATTAAACTGCTATGTTCTTTTAGATAATAACAGCATTGCTATTAATAAATCAGAAGAAACTATTTTTGCCCAAAAACAAAAAGAAGCAGTCTCTCAAATTTTATCTTTACGACACAATATAATCAATCTCCGCAAAATCATACAAAATCATAAAAATATAATAGAAAAACTAATTCAGATGAAAAGTAGCATTGTGCCAACTAAACAAATTAAAGAGTATTATAATAAGCTAGTAGAACATAGTAAAAATATCTGGGAAATATTAGAAAATCAAAAAGAAACAGTAGAAGCTTTAAACAATACAAATGAATCATTGCTTAATTATCGCATCAGCGACATAATGAAAACTTTAACAATTATCTCAGTAATAGTTTTTCCGCTAACTCTTTTTGCGGCGATTTTCGGCATGAACACAATGAATGGAATGCCTTTTATAAATACTACAAATGGCTTTTGGATAATTATCGCTGGTATGACAATCTGCTCACTAGCCATGCTATTATTTTTTGAAAAGAAAAAATGGCTGTAAACTTCATTACGGATTTTACGCCTTTTTCATGTCATTGCAAAAAACCTATAATCAGACAACAAAATAATCTCTAAAAACACTGTCATCGCGAGAAGCCTGTAATCAGGCGACGAAGCAATCTGAATTTGTGTCATTGCGGGCTTGACCCGCAATCCAGAAGCGAGCAGTACAAATAACAATTATAAAATAACCTTTATTTAACGATTAAAATCTCTTTTATCTCACTTAAATTTTTAACTTTAACTAATTTTTCTCTTAAATCTTTTGCTCCGTCCATACCTGCTATATACCAACACAAATGTTTTCTCATTTCAATAATTCCTTGATCTCTTTTTAATTTATTTACCAATTTTGCGTGTTTTAAAATAATTTTAAAAATTTCTTCTCTACTAACTTTTGACTTTACAGACTTTTGACTTTTGACTTCTTTAAATATCCATGGCTTGCCTAAAGCACCTTGTCCAATGCCAATACCGTCTGCTTTAGTTTTTTTTAATAAATTATTAGCATCAAACACACTTTTTACTCCACCATTTGCTAAAATAATTCCTTTAAAATATTTACGTGCTTTTTTTATTATTTCATAATCAACTAATCCACTATGACCTTGATTAACTGTTCTGCCATGAATCATTACTGCTTTAATATCTAAATCAGCTAAATATTTTAAAAAATCTAATACAGTCGTTTGACCAACTTGAGATCTAACTTTTACAGACACTGGTAAATTAGTATTATTTATAACAGCCTCAACTATCAAGCGCGCTAATTCAAGATTATCCATAAGAATAGCGCCTGCGCCTTGTTTAGAAACTTTTTTAGCGGGACAACCAAAATTAATATCTATACCATCAGGCTTAATATTTTTAGTTATATATTTTGTTGCAAAAGCAAAATGTTCAGGATTACTACCAAATAATTGAACAACATACGGCCTCTCTTTTTTGTCAAACTTCATTAATTCTAAAGTTTTTTTAGAATCATAAACAATGGCCGTAGCGCTAATCATCTCGCTATAAACAACATCAACCCCAAAACTTTTACACACTTGTCTAAAAGCTGAATCTGTTATTCCCGCCATCGGCGCTAAAGCGTAAATCGGTTTATGTAATTTTTGCCAAAAATTTTTCATTGATTATTTTTTAAAAAATAATTTTATTTTCTTCTTTATTTTTTAGCACTACCACTAAATTAGGAACAATGCCTAAATTATTAAATAAACAATACGTTTGGATGTGACAAAATTTTCCACACATCCTCTTTTTTTATCCACCTATTTAGACTTCGCCTAAAAACTTTTAAACGAACAGACGACAAAACTATAATATTTTGTTATCTGTATTTAAAAAATTTACAATCCTTTGTCTATCCTCATTTTCTTGATTTGCTTTATAATAGATTTCTAAAAAAACAATTTTTTGCTCAAATGGAAAATAAGCATAAATAACACGAATGCCACTTTTTGCTCCACGACCTTTTAGACTTTTACATTGAAATTTTTTAACTTTAAAAAATTTCAACTCAGTCGTATTACCGATCCCTTGAATTTCAAAAATGCTTTTACTGTCTATTTCTTTGCAATGAAAAAGTTCAATTCTATATTGTTTATTCACCTCCAAATCTTCCGCTAATGATGAAAATTTTTTTAGCAGTTTTTTAAAATCGCGTATAAATTCTGCTGTTTCCTTATAATTTATCATCATATTGTCTTACGGAAAATTCATCAGTACGTGAAAAAACCGCTTCGTAGTCAATTAGTTGTAAATTATTGGTGCCAATCCACGGCACATCTTTATGAGAATAATCACGCATTTTTGTAGCATTAAAATCCTTAAATCGCTCAATTTCCCAATCAATGAGTTCTTTTTCTTGAGCGGAAAAAATTGAAAGATCAGCAGATCTTCGCGGTAAATATTTTTTTTGATCATGTTGAAAATATTTTTTAACAACACGCGTCAAGTCGCCATCTTGCTCCATTTGAGCAATAATTTCAAGAAAAGCAACGGGCGTTGGTCCAAAATGATTTTTAATGTATTTTGCACCAATTAACTGCTCTTCAAATTTTTCATAAAAATCAAAATCAATAAAATACATTAACTTACACACAACTGCTTCGCCAATGTTCGGACGTGCGCCAATCCGTTCCAAAATATACAAAAGCACTTCTTTAAATTTTTTCACTTTTTCTTGTGGCACAGAAATACGCATTTCTGATTCTTGTATTTTTTGATTTTTTGATTTTTCCAATTCTACTTTTGGCAATGACGCCATTTTACCAGCAAGAAAATCATCCAAAGACAAACCAAAAAACTGTGCTAATTTTTGTGCTTCCTCTACAAGCATTTTTCGCGCGCCACTTTCAATTTGCACATAAGTCGGGCGAGAGACGTCAATTTTTTTGGCTAAAAATTCTTGGCTTACGCAATACTCTCGGCGGAGTTTTTTTAAAAATGTAATCATATATTTAATAAAATAATTGACAAAATTTTTTTATACTTTGATAATATCAAATGTAAATAATCCTGTCAAATAATATGTTAGTAAATATTACAGAAAAAAGTTCTGCCATTTTCTTTTAAGTAAGCCAAAAAATTTCATTTTGAAAAAATACATCAATATTAACCTTACCGTTTTCTGTTTTGAAAAATAACAAAATTATTAAATTTTTCTAATACTAAATTGTTTTTTTTATATTATTTTAAATATCCCCTGTTTTTACTTCTTTGGAATTTACCATAGTTTTATTCATTGCTTAAACTCTATTTCCAAGCTTAATTGTTTTTTGTCCATCTTTTGTATCTTCAATTTGATAGCCTAACTCTTTTATTTCATCACGCAACTCATCCGATTTAATAAAATCTTTTTCATCTCTAGCTAATTTACGCGAATCAATTAATTGTTGAATTTGCTCTGGAATTTCTTTATTTATTAGATTCTCTCCAAATATAATCTCATCAATTCTTAACCCTAAAACTTTATCAAAATCTAAAATAGTTTTTAATTTATCTTGATTAATTAAATTTGATTTTAATAATTCTTGGACTATTCCCAATGCTTGAGGCATATTTAAATCATTATTTATTACTTCCAAAAATTTATTTTTAAAATCATTATCAATTTCTCCTGTTATTTTGCCTAATTTTCTTACTTGGTTGTATAAATGCTCTAATCCATTTTGAGCATTTTTTATTCCATCTAAACTATATTCCACAGGTTTTCTATAATGCGCTTGCAAAAGAAAAAATCTATAAACTAATGGATTAATGCCTTGTTTACCAAAAACATTTTCTAATGTAAGAAAATTATCATCGCTTTTGGCCATTTTTTTTCCTCCAACAATATTTAAAAAAGCGCCGTGTATCCAATAATTAAAAAACTTTTTTCCAGTAGCGCCTTCAGATTGAGCAATTTCATTAGTATGATGAATATTAATATGATCAATGCCACCGCAATGGATATCAAGCTGATCTTCTAAAAATTTTAAACTCATTGCTGAACATTCTATATGCCAACCAGGAAAACCAACTCCCCAAGGCGAGTCCCATTCCATTTGTCTTTTAGAATCTTTTGGCGAAAATTTCCACAAAGCAAAATCAGTTGGATTTTTTTTCTCTACATTTATTTCAATCCGCGCGCCTTCACGCAGAGTATCTAAATCAAGATGACTTAATTTATTATAATCTTTAAATTTTGAAGTGTCATAATAAACACCATCACTTGTTTTATAAGTATAATTTTTCTTTTCTAAAATTTTAATTAATTTAATTTGCTCTTTTATATAATCCGTTGCTTTGCACCAAATATTAGGCTCAAGTATATTTAATAATTTTAAATCATTTTTAAACGCTTTAGTATAAAATTCTACAATATCCCAAACTGTTTTATTTTCTCTTCTCGCCCCTTTTTCTAATTTATCCTCTCCCATATCTTGATCGCCAGTTAAATGACCAACATCAGTTATATTCATCACATGTTTTACTTTGTAATCATTATAAATTAAAACCCGTTTTAAAATATCTTCAAAAATATATGCGCGTAAATTTCCAATATGAGCAAAATTATAAACAGTAGGACCACAAGTATAAAGCCCTACTTCATTTTTTTTGATTGACTTAAACTCCTCTTTTTTAAGAGTTAAAGTATTATAAAAATAAATTTTATTCATATTTACAAATTTTTTAATAATAAATTTAATTTTTTACTATTTATTTTTTTTAAATAAATCTTAATTTTTTTTCTATCTAATAAATTAAGATTCATTTCTTCTATATCAAATTTGGCATAACCGTTGAGAGATAAATAAGCCAAATCAAGAAAAGCTTTTTCTGGCTCAGCAATTAAATATTTATCTTTCATAATATACCCCCAATATAATTTTGGCTGGATATGCCTAAAAATAATCATTTTTCCCAAAATATTAAATTTTCGAGACCTTTTTGTTGTCGCAAGTGTTAAGCTATATGGTTTCTGGCTTAGAATATTATAGTATCCAAGCGCCCATTCAAA
>JAURWF010000042.1 GCA_030655095.1 bacterium | reverse complement strand
TTTAATATTATATTTTTTTTGAGTTTGTTGTTTAATAAAATTAATTAAATCTATAACATCTTTGGCCTTAGCTTTGTCTATATTTAAAATAAAGCCAGCATGTTTTTCACTAATTTTAGCGTCACCTATTTGTTTGTTTTTTAAGCCTAATTTATCAATAATCCAGCTTGTTGCTATTTTGTTATTATTAATTATGCCAGCTTTTTTAGCTTGTAGGGCTAAATCTTGGTTTACGGAATTTACATAATCAAAAGTTAAATTTTTAAAAATACTGCCGGCACTAAAACCTTTTGGTTGAGTCGTGTTTCTGTATAAAATATATTTATTGATTAACTCTTTGATTTTTTTTGGTGACTCGTTTGTTAGAGTTAAGTGAATTTTAGTAATAATTAAATTGCTTGTTTGTTTAAAAATAGAGTCGCGATAATCAAAACAGCATTGTTTATTAGAAAAAGTGGAAAAAATATTATTTTTTATGTTATAAGCAACAATAGTTTTCACAATTGTTGCCATATTTTTGTCAAAAGCGCCAGCATTACCATAAATTGCTCCGCCAACAGTTCCTGGTATACCGATTGCCCATTCTAGTCCCGTTAAATTATGATCAATTGTTGTTTTTACTGCTCGCGCTAAACTAAGTCCAGCCCCACAGACGAGTTCGTTGTTATTGATTAATAAACTTGTATTAGATAGTTTAATTACTAAGCAGTTTATTTTAGCGTCATTTATTAAAACATTACTTCCGCCAGCAAAAAAAATAATTTTTTCTTTTTTCATTTTTGCCCAAGCAATAGCTTCTTTTATTTCTTCAGCATTTTTTACTTCTATAAAAAACTTAGCAATCCCACCAATTTTAAAGCTGGTCATTGGTGCTAATATTTTATTTTTCTCTATTTTCATATGATTTTAGGGCAATAAAACAGAAATAATTGTTAAATTATCAAAGTTAATTAACGGCTCAATAGTAGCGCTTTGCCATAATTCATTATTGTCTTGAACTACTTTTGTTATTTTGCCTACAACTAAACCTTGAGGAATATTTTGTTCTAAACCAGAAGTAATGACAGTATCGTCTTTGTTGATTTTTTCTATTTGTGGAATAAATTCCATTTTTATTGTTAATCCTAGTTCGCCATGAACAATACCGCTGGTTTTTGTTTGACCTAATATAGAACAAGCTAATTTACAATTTTGATTATTAAGTAAACAAATTTCTGATAAATTATCTTTTACTGCAATAATTTTTCCAATAATTAATCCTTGATTTTTAAGACCATAGACGTCAGGACTAATTACGGGTAATCCTGGCGATAATCCATCAGCTGACCCTTTGTTAATAATGATTATTTGATTTCCTTTGACTAAGTCAGCAGATTCGCCACGAGAAATTATATTTGCTATTTTATAATTATATTGGTTTTTAGTAAAAAATTTTAGGTTTTGGCGTAGAATCTGGTTTTCTTCTTCTAAAATTTTCAATTTTACATTTTCTATAATAAGTTTGTTTGACTGATTTTCTAATTGTTTTATTTTGTCTATTAAAATTTGTTTATTTGTTTGCTCATTGTAGGTAGAGCGTAAGTTAGAACTTAAAGAATAGAGGTTTTTTGAAACAGGATTAAGCCAATAACTAATATATGATTCTATTGGAGATAAAATTTTTAAAAAATGCAAAAAAATAAGTAGACCAGCTACTATTATAAAAATAATGTATTTTTTAAAACTAAATTTACTAGTATTTTTCATTAGCAGGGGAGATGATTTTTTTAAGTAGTTCTTGATCTGTTAATAGAGCTCCTGTTCCTCTGGCTACGCAAGTAAGTGGATCGTCAGCAATTCTTACTGGAATTTTGGTTGCTTGAGCGATTTCTTTATCTAAATTACGAAGAAGTGCTCCGCCACCAGTTAAAACAATTCCATGTTCATAAATATCGGCCACTAATTCAGGGGGAGTGGTTTCTAGGGTAATTTTTATATTTTCAATTATTTGATTAGTTATTTTAGACATTGCTTCTCTGATGTGAGCATCTGTTATTGTTACTTCTTTTGGCAAGCCATTAATTAAATCTCTGCCACGAAGCGACATTGTTAAAGTTTCTTTTAATGGAGCGACTGAGCCGATTCTTATTTTAACATTTTCTGCTACTTGTTCTCCTATTAAGATATTAAATTCTTCGCGGACATATTGAATAATGTCATTATCAAGAGCATTGCCTGCTAATCGTAAAGTTTTCCATGTGACTACACCGCCTAGTGAAATAACTGCGATTTCTGTTGTGCCGCCACCGATATCAACTATCATAGTAGCAGTAGGATCAGTTACTGCGAAACGAGTGCCTACCGCTGCTGCCATAGATTGTTCAATGAGAAAAACTTCGCGAGCGCCGGCAGATTTAGCAGCATCTTCAACTGCCTTTTTTTCAACTTCAGTAATGTCCAGTGGAATTCCAATAATTACTCGTGGGCGAGGAATTAAAGTAAAATATTCCGAGTGGACTTTATCAATAAAATATTTAAGCATTTTTTCTGTTACCTCAAAATCAGAAATTACTCCGTCAACTAAAGGCTTAATGACTTGGATGTGGCTAGGTGTTTTTCCTAGCATTTTTTTGGCTTCAGTGCCTACAGCTAAAATCTCATCAGTTCGCATATTTATTGCTACTACTGACGGCTCATTAATAATAATACCTTTCTCTGGTGTATAGACTAGAGTATTGGCTGTACCTAAATCTATTCCAAGGTCTTTGCTAAATTTTCCAAAAAATTTATTAAACATAGGGGTTAGTCAAAAGTCCGTAAAGTCTATAAAGTCTGTAAAGTCCGTAAAGTCTATAAAGTCCGTAAAGTCCGTAAAGTCTTTAAAGTCTATAAAGTCCTTAAAGTCTTTAAAGTCTTTAAAGTCTTTAAAGTCTATAAAGTCTATAAAGTCTATAAAGTCCTTAAAGTCCTTAAAGTCCTTAAAGTCTTTAAAGTCTTTAAAGACAAAAGTTTATGAACTCTTTTAGCTTACCTTGAAAATTGGTTTTCTGTCAAAAGATTTGACTTATAGAAAAAAGTATGTCATATTAGTTTTTATGGAAAATAAATCAATTTTAGACCAAATAATTATTAATAACCAAGCAGAGGAAGTCTCTCGCTTGGATGTTGTTGAATTGATTAATAATTTGTTTAATAAATTAAATAATAGAGAGCGTGATGTGTTAACAAAACGGTTTGGTTTGTTTGGAAATTGTAAAGAGACTTTAGAAAAAATTGGTCAAATTCATAAACTTACTCGTGAACGAATCCGGCAAATTGAAACTGCTAGTATTAAAAAAATAAGGCAGTTAGAAGATTCAAATAAAGACATAAGCGGTTTAAAAAAAGTGATTAATCAATTACTAGAAGCACACGGTGGTTTAATGGAAAAAGAATATATGCTTGATAATTTAGTTAATATTTCAACTGGCGCTTATCAAACAAAAAGTAAAGATATTGATATTCATCGTAGGCATTTTAATTTTTTAATTTCTAAATTTTTATTTAATGAGTTTGAGGAAATAAAAAAATCAAAATATTTTAAGAATTTATTTAAGTTAAAGCATCAATCTTTGGAACATTTGGAAGTTTTAGTTGAAGAATTATTAGAGAAAATTAATGAATTAAAGAGTACAATGACAATTGAGGGATTGGTGAAATTAACGAAGGGGCTGGCTAGCTATAAAAAGAATGAAGAAAAATTTGAAATATCTAATAATTTATCTTCAGAAAAAATAGTTCACTCTTTTTTAAAGACTATTAAAAATATTGGACAAAATAGATTTGGTAAATGGGGGATTAGTAATTGGCGAGAAATTAATCCAAAAACTGTTAACGATAAGATTTATCTTATTTTAAAGAATCAAGGCAAACCGATGCATTTTGTTGAGATAGCTGATAAAATAAATCAAGTAATTTTTGACAAAAAACAAGCTAATGCTGCTACTGTTCATAATGAGTTAATTCTAGATAATAAATATGTTTTGGTTGGTCGTGGTTTATATGGCTTAAAAGAGTGGGGCTATTGCAAAGGGGCAGTTATTGATGTTGTTAAAAATATTTTAGAGCAAAGTAATTTGCCATTGAGTCGTGATGAAATTATTGCTAAAGTTTTAGAGCAAAGGTTTGTCAGAGAGGCTACTATTAATTTAGCATTGATGGATAAAAAAAGATTTGAGAGGCTAAAAGATGGCAAATATCAATTAAAACAAGTTAAATAAAAAAGAACAGTAGAAAAAAAATATTTTTTTTATTTTATCTGCTGTTTTTTTATTTGATAAAATAAAGTTGAATGTGGTAATATATATGTTATGGATATTGTAATTGATCTACAACCATTTGTTGATTTTTTTTCTTTGCCAGCAGACATACTGATGTTGAAGTTGTTTTTTATGGTGGGATGGATGCCTATTGCGGTTGTTTTTATTTGGGGAGCTGGTCAAATTTGGTTAAAATATATTAGAACTAAATGGTTTTTGACTCACAAACAAGTATTATTAGCAATAGATATACCGCGTGGTAATGTGCAAACTCCAAAAGCTGTAGAAAATATGCTTGCTTATTTGGCTTGTGAGCATGGAACTTATAATTATCACGAAGAGTGGTGGGAAGGGCAATTTCAATTAAGTATGAGTTTAGAAATAGTCAGCATTGATGGTTATATTCAATATTTAGTTAGGACTCCTGATAAATTTAAAGATGTAGTTGAGACAAGTATATATTCTCAATATCCTGATGCTGAGATAACTGAAGTTAATGATTATGTCGGCATTGGTCCTGTCAAATATCCTGATGAACAATATGATATTTGGGGAGGTGAATTTATTTTGACAAAAGATGACGCTTTGCCAATTAAAACATATAAAGATTTTGAAGATATTTTTGGCGAGCCTGAGGTTAAATATAAAGATACTATGGCTGCTTTGATGGATTTGATGAGTAGTTTAAGAAAAGGTGAACAAATTTGGTATCAGATAATTTTGATTCCAGTGCACCCTGATTATTGGTCTAAACTTTCGGTCACCAGTGATGATAGGATTAGTAAAATTGTTGGTGAAAAAATTAAATCTAAAGAAAATATTATTGATAAAGCAGGAGGTGCTTTCATTAAGTTACTTGGTGATCTTGGAGAGCTTGTTTATAGTATTTGGGGGGATATAGAAGAAAAGAAAAAAGATGAAGAACAACCTTTTAAAATGATGAACTTAAAACCTGTGCAAAAAAAACAAGTTGAAGCGATTCAGGAAAAGGTTGGTAAGCTTTGTTATGAAGTTAAAATTAGAATGATTTATCTGGCTGAGAAGGAAGTTATGAATAAAAATAAGGCTGCTAATGGGTTTGGTGGATTTATAAAACAGTTTCAAATGAGTGATTTAAATTCTTTAAAACCTGATACAGGCGCGCATGGTACTGCCACTAAAATAAATTATCCAATTTTTTATAATGCCAGACTTAACAAAAGAAAGAGAAAAATTATGCATAATTATAAGGACAGAGAAGATACCGCAGGAAGAACTCCGATGGTTTTGAATATAGAAGAACTGGCGACTATTTGGCATTTTCCAATAGAAGCAGTTGCTAAGGCACCGTTGATTCAAAAAGTCTCTGGTCGTAAAGTTGAGCCACCTGCTAGTTTGCCTTTTAGTAAAGAGGTTGTTGCTTCAGACGATATTTTTAAAGAGAAAAGTAAAATTGACGATTCTAACAACATTATTGTTGATTCTGACAGTTTAGATGATCAACCACCAGAAAATTTACCGTTTGCTTAAAACAATAAAACAATAAAACAATAAAAAGAGATTGCCACGTCTTGATTACAAGGCTCGCAATGACAAAAAATTTTTTATGCAAGATAATGAAATAACAGTTTTTGCGGAAACTAATTTTCGTAATAATTTTCGTAAATTTGGTATTAAAACTGATGATCGTCGTCGTCATATGTATTTGATTGGTAAGACTGGTATGGGCAAGTCAACTGTTTTGGAAAATATGATAATTAATGATATTAGAGCTGGTCATGGAGTGGCGGTTGTTGATCCACACGGTGATTTAGCAGAAAAGATTATTGATTATATCCCTGCTAATAGAATCAATGATGTTATTTATTTTAATCCAGCTGATATTGACTATCCGATTGCCTTCAATGTTATTGAACATGTTGAACCACATTTAAGACATTTAGTTGCTTCAGGTTTGATTGGTGTTTTTCAAAAACTTTGGGCTGATTCTTGGGGCCCTAGATTGGAATATATTTTACGAAATGCTATTTTGGCTATTTTAGATTATCCAGATTCAACTCTTTTGGGCATTACAAGAATATTGTCTGATAAGGCTTATAGAAAAAAAGTTGTTGATAAAATACAAAATCCAGTTGTAAAAGCTTTTTGGGTTAATGAATTTGCTGGTTATGCTGATAAATTTGCTTCTGAGGCTGTTTCGCCTATTCAAAATAAAGTTGGGCAATTTCTTTCTAGTTCTTTAATAAGAAATATCGTTGGTCAAGTTAAGTCAGCAATTGATTTAAGAGATGCGATGGATCAAAATAAAATTTTAATTTTAAATTTAAGCAAAGGTAGAATTGGCGAAGATAACTCTTCTTTGCTTGGAGCTATGATGATTACGAAGATTCAATTGGCAGCAATGAGTAGAGTTGATATTTTAGAAAGAGATCGCGAAGATTTTTATTTATACATTGATGAATTTCAGAATTTTACTACAGATAGTTTTGCTAATATTCTTTCAGAGGCTAGAAAATATCGTCTTAATTTAATTATGGCACATCAATACATTGAGCAATTGGGCGAAAAAGTTAAGCCTGCTGTTTTCGGTAATGTTGGCTCTATGGTTGTTTTTCGAGTTGGCGCGATTGACGCAGAAGAATTGGTTAAAGAATTTACCCCAGTATTTATTGAAGAAGATTTAGTTAATCTGCCGAAATTTGAATTTTATATTAAATTAATGATTGATGGAATTACTTCTGATCCTTTTTCAGCAAGAGGTTTGGCGCCGTTTAGCGATGAAGAAAAAACAAATAATAAAGAAAAGGTTGTTAAAATGTCGCGAGAAAAATATGCTAGAGATAGAGAAACTGTTGAAGATAAGATTGCTCGTTGGCATACCAATAATGAAATGCCACAAATAGTTAACCAAGTAAAAACTTTTAATAAAGCATTTTTGCCAGAAGTAAATCAGCCAATAGTTAAAAAACCTTTAATAGAGCAACAAAATGCCGTTTCTAATAGCGTGAATGAGATAAAAAAAGCAGTGGTTGCTCCAGTAATTACTGAAAAGAGTGTTTTAAAATTTGAGGCTGTTTGTAGTCGTTGCGGTAAAGCAACCAGAGTTCCTTTTAAGCCAGATGAATCTAGACCGATATTTTGTAAGGATTGTCTAACTCAAGCGCGTCTTGAAAAACAACAAAAAATTGAGGCAAGAGTTATTATTAAAAAAGAAGAATTAACAAATCTTAATAATAAGCAGGAGATAAGTCTGCAAGAAGCTTTTTCTAGTAAACCAGTAAATTTTTCTGATAAAAAAGTTGAGCAAAAAGATAGTAATAGTGAGCAAGATTTGTTAAAAGATACGGAAATAATAGTAGGATAGCCACGATCAACTTTTGACTTTATAGACTTTATAGACTAATCTTATGAATTATTTAAAAATAGGAAAAGCGACTGAATTAACTGGGAATGATAGAAAAATTTATAGATTATTGGAAATTTTGCCTGGCTTTTTGTCTTTGGGAACATTATTGTTGTTGTTAATTTTGTCTTATTTTAAGCCAGTTTGGGTAGCTTATTTTATTATTGCTTTTAATGTTTATTGGTTGCTATTGGTTATTTATTTGGGTATTTTGTTAGTGGCAGCATATTCAGCAATGAAAAAAAAGATGGCGATTGACTGGCGCGTTGAGTGTCAAAAATTGTTATGGCAAGATATTTACCATTTAGTAATTTTCCCTATTTATAATGAAGGCTTAGAAATTATTAAACCCAGTTTTCTTGGTTTAATAAATGATGGTTATCCTACTGATAAGATGATTGTAGTTTTGGCTGTAGAAGCTAGGGCAGGGATTGATGCGTTAGATAGAGCTAAAATAATTGAGCAAGAATATGGAAGTAAATTTAAAAGATTTTTAATTACAGAGCATCCTGATAATATTGCTGGCGAGATTCGGGGGAAAGGAGCTAATCAGGCATGGGCAGCCAAAGAGGTTAAAAAAGAAATTATTGATAAAGAGGGATATAATTATGATAATATTTTAGTTAGTATTTTTGATATAGATACTATAGTTTTTCCAGGTTATTTTCATTGTTTAACTCACAAATTTCTGACTACATCCAATCGTTATAGAGCAAGTTACCAGCCGATACCAGTTTATCATAATAATATTTGGCAGGCTCATTTTTTTGCGCAGGTTGCTGCTGCTTCAAATACTTTTTGGCAAATGATGCAACAGATTAGGCAGGAAAAGCTAGCCACTTATTCATCTCACTCAATGACATGGCGAGCGTTGGTTGATGTTGGTTTTTGGTCAACTAATATGGTAAGTGAGGATTCAAGAATTTTTTGGCATTGTTTTTGTCATTATCGCGGTGATTATCGGGTAGAGCCGTTGTATTTTCCTGTTTCTATGGATGTTTGTATGGACGAAAATATTTGGCAAACAATGAAAAATCTTTATAAACAACAACGTCGTTGGGGTTGGGGAGTAGAAAATGTTCCATATTTAATGTTTAATGTTATTAAAAATCGTAAACAGTTGCCTATGAAAAAAATGCTTAGTCGCATTTTTGTTCAGCTTTATGGTTTTCATTCATGGGCGACTAATGCCTTAATTATTGGAGTTATTGGTTGGATGCCAATGATTTTGGGAGGGGATCAATTTAATTCTATGGTTTTGTCTAGTAATTTACCTGTGGTAACTAGAATTCTGATGACAGTAGCTATGGTTGGCTTAATATTTTCTGCGATTATTTCAACTTTACTTTTGCCAAAACGCCCAGCGCATTATGGCTTTGGTAAAAGTGTTATTATGTTTTTACAATGGTTAATTTTGCCTTTTAGCATTATTATTTTTGGATCTATTCCATGTTTAGAAGCGCAAACAAGATTAATGCTTGGTAAGTATATGGGTTTTTGGGTAACGCCAAAAAGTAGATAAAGTTTGCAAAGTCCATAAAGTCCATAAAGTTTATAAAGTCCTTAAAGTCCTTAAAGTCTATAAAGTCTATAAAGTCCTTAAAGTCCTTAAAACATTGTCATTGCGAGAAGCCTGTAATCAGGCAAACACAGATCCTTCGCTTTGCTCAGGACAGGCTTCGCAATCTCATAAACTACAAATACCTATCAAAAGTTTGCTAGTATAATAAAGTCTTTAAAATCAGATGATTTTGGATTTTTGATTAATTTTTTATGACTAACAAAAGTAGAAACAAAAAAAATTTTATTTATAAATTCTTTTTTAGTCAAAAATTCTTGGCTTTTTTAGGATTAATTATAATTATTTTAATTAGTTTTCCTTTAGCTAAAAATATTAGTAATCGCTATAGAATTAATAATGAAATAAAAGAGTTAGAAAAAGAGATAACTAATTTAGAAAATAAAAATTCAAATTTTAAAGACTTGGTTTCTTATTTAGAGTCTAATCAATTTGTAGAAGAACAAGCAAGGCTTAAGTTGGGTTTAAAAAAAGAAGGGGAAAGTGTTGTTGTAATTAAAAATGGATTAGACAATAAGGCAGAAAATAATTCAACAGCAATTAGTAGTAGTGTCTTTAATATTCCAGGGTTAGCAAAAGCTAATTTAATTGAACCAATAAATAATCTACAAAAATGGTTAAAATATTTTTTTGGAAATAAAAAATAATATTTTTTAAAACCTATCGCTAAATACTTTTTTGAGTAGAAAATCTCAAATTTTATACTGAATATGGGCAACTGCTCACAGCCTTTTCCCCTTTGTCATTCCCGCAGACAGGCTGTCTAAAAAGTCCTTTAACAATTTAATAAAATCAGACAGATTTAGATAAAAATTGCGTTTGTTTTTTAAATAAGGTATCCACATTTTTTTCTGTAATTTTAGTTCTAAATGTGATATACTAAGGGTATAAAA
>JAURWF010000031.1 GCA_030655095.1 bacterium | reverse complement strand
TACAACGTAGTCAAGAAAGAATTCCATCGTTTGCTTTGCGATGCAGGAACTGCCAAGGGCTGCTATGAATCATAGTCTCATGTCATCCAGGGATTACTTAAGATACAATGAAATCATCGTAAGGGTTAAGGTATGAGCCGTTGAGTTGGGTTCGTTGTTTGTGCCGCAAGTCGGCCTTGAATGATTAAAATTAAGTTTGTACCCGGGTGTGATCCCATTCGGACCATTGACGCTAGACATAAAGGTAAACCATGTCCGAAAAAAATACCGATCCGACCCTTAGCAGCAACGACCTGGACAGCGCGCAGGATATACCGTTGTTAAATGCAACGCATAAGATTGTCGCTGCGTTTGCCGGTGTGGCCTTGCTGGTTGCGCTGCTGGCATTAACGTTCTGGGTTTTTAAGCAAATCGAGGCAGCAGCCGAGGCGCGGCAGCACGCCTATATTGTCATAAACCGCGCCGACGATTTGCTGTCCGAATTGAAAGATGCCGAGACCGGGCAGCGCGGCTATTTGCTGACCGGTGATGAGGCCTTTCTGGAGCCGTATTTGGCGGTGCGCGGCAGTGTCAGCGGACATCTGGAACAACTGCGTCAACTGGCCATGATCAGCGCCGCGCAAAAACATCTGGACGCACTGGCACCTTTGATAGATGCCAAATTGGCGGAAATGGCGCAGGTCATTGTTTTGCGCCGCAACGATGACATGACTGCGGTACTTGCGCGAGTTGGCAGCGGTCAAGGCAAGCAGTTGATGGATGCAATTCGTACCGAGGTCAGCGGCTACATCCGGATAAAGGAAGCGGCGCTGGCGCAACACGACGCAGAGTTTCAATTGAACATGCGCCATCTGTTTATCCTACTTCTCGCAGCCAGCCTGTTGATGTTGCTGTTTGCCTGTTGGTTTGTATACTTGAGCAATCGTAAAACCAAGCAGCAGCTCAAGAACTTGGCCCATCTCGAAATACAGCATTTGCTCGACACTCAGGAGGCCATCAATAAACAACTACAGCACACCAACGTCACCTTGCGGGAAAGTGAGGAAAAGCTCGAAGTAACGCTTAACTCCATCGGCGATGCGGTGATGGCCACTGATGCCGAAGCGCGAGTAACGCGCCTGAACCCCATTGCCGAACGGCTCACCGGCTGGACTCAGGCGGAAGCTTGCGGTCGCCCGGTTAGCGAAATTTTTCCTATCATCAACAAAGAAACCCGTCAACCGGCCGCTATCCCGGTGCTGGAAACCTTGGCACATGGCACGGTACAGGGTCTGGCCAACCACACGGTGCTGATTGCCCGCGACGGCAGCGAATGCGATATCGCCGACAGTTGCGCACCGGTTCGCGATGGCGACGGGCAGGTGATTGGCGCGGTGCTGGTGTTCCGTGATGTCACCGAGGAATATGCACAGCAGCAGGCTTTGCGCGACAGCGCCGCGGTGATCCAGGCGATTCTCAATACCGTGGTGGACGGCATCATCACCCTCCATGCCGGTGTCGGCATCGTCGAGACCGTCAACCCGTCTGCTGTACAAATGTTTGGCTATACCGCTGCAGAACTCATCGGACACGACTTCAGTCTGCTGATACCCGAGCTAGACCAGAACCAGTGCGATGGATCGCTAGAGTATTACAATGCGAGCGATGAGGCTCTTGCCATCGGCCATGGACGCGAAGTCGCGGGCCGACGCAAGGATGGCGGCGTTTTTCCGTTGGAGATAGCGGTCAGCGAAATGTGGCTGGACGGTCAGCGTTTTTTTACCTGTATTTTGCGTGACATCACCGCCCGCAATCAGGCTGAAGAGGCGCTGCTTAAGGCGGGAGCTTTGCAGAATGCAATTTTCAACAGCGCCAACTTCTCGAGCATCGCGACCGACGCGAAGGGCGTGATTCAGATCTTCAATGTCGGCGCGGAACGGATGCTGGGCTACACGGCCGCCGAAGTGATGAACCAGATCACCCCGGCCGATATTTCCGATCCGCAGGAAGTGATCGCGCGCGCCCAGGCCTTGAGCGAGGAACTCGAAACCCAGATTGAGCCGGGCTTCGAAGCCTTGGTATTCAAGGCCTCGCG
>JAURWF010000008.1 GCA_030655095.1 bacterium | reverse complement strand
ACTTTTAGTTTTTATTTCTCTTATTTTAAAATTCATTTAGATATTATACCATATTAGTGCAGCCTTTTTAAAGAATTTTTTCAAAAAACCCTTATAAAATAAGATTTAGTCTTAAAAATTTAGAGAGGGCGATAAGTCGGGAAACAATACCCTTATAGACTACAGCCAACAACTTCCGGGAATAATCTTCCCGGGACATGTTTCACATGGCCCACGAAATTCAGGAAATGCACATCCCTCTGGTTTCTTCTCAACCTCCTCACCAATATAAGATTGGCAATCTTTTTCCCCGCACTGTATACAGGGAATTTCATACTTTTTCGTTTTATCAAGACGCCCTACTGTTGGGCAATTCTCGCAAGAGACTTCATCCGGTTGATTACAACATTTATTTCCATCCATTCTTTTCATCTTTTCTCACCTCCTCTTTTTCTATTTGCTATTTTTTTTCTTAGCTGATTTTTTTTCTACCCAATCTTCAGTTTTATTCTTCGTTACTTCTACTAATTTTTTAATACCCTCTCCAATTAACACTAAATAAGAAGCGCTGTGTTCTATTTTTTCTTTAAATGATTTAATCGCTTCATCAATTTTTTTTATTTTTTGTCGCGTTTCTTTGGCTGTCAAAAATACTTGACGCATAGTCATAGCTAAGTAATATATAAACCATGCGATGAAAATTGTCAACCATAGAACACAAAAAGATAAAACAATATTTAATAAATCTTTACTGTTGCTAAATAAATCCATAAAATTAAAATTAATTTTTAATAATTTTAAATAATAATCTACTGGTTTTTTGTCATCTCGAACCCCCCCCCTTTTTTTGTCAACTCGAACACCGTAATCGGGGTGAGAGATCTGTAATATGTGTTTGCCAAATAAATAAGTTTATTTTACTTTTTGTCTATTATAGATCTCTCACCCCGCCAAATGCGCGGGGTTCGAGATGACAAAATGGGAACTTAGTTTAGAATGACAAGAAAACAACTTCTTGCTTATTATTCTACCAATTTAATAAACAAAGTTAAAGTTAGGGCATATCACTTTCATGCGAACCTTAACCGTTAATTGTTAATTAGCCCCAATTGACTTTTGATTTTTTTAACAATTTCTTCAGTTGTAAAATGTGCTTTAATTAAATAACCACTTGCCTTTAAATCTTGGGCCTTTTTTATATCTTCTTCTTGCCCCAAATTAGTTAACATAATAACTGGCACATTTTTTATACTCGCATTTTTATTAGAACGAATTTGTTTTAATACTTCAAACCCATCAATCGATGGCAATATAATATCTAGTAAAACAATATTAGGTTCAACTTTTATAACCATTTTTAAAGCTTCTTCTCCATCAACTGCTGAAAAAACGTCAAAACCCTCTTTTTTTAATTTTTTATAACAAATTTCACGCAAAAACGAATCATCTTCAACTAATAACACTTTTATATTACTGCTCAAAGACTTTTCTTTGTTTTCATCTACTGCTACTACTAAATTATTTAAAACCTTCTCTACTTTTTCTACAACTTCATCAGGATTTATTTGAGTTTTAATTATATAATCAATTGCTCCCAACTTTTTTATTTTTTCCAATTCAACGTCTTGACCGGAATTAGAAATTATAATTATTGGAATTTTATTATTCTTTTCTTGCAAATTTTCAAGAACCTCGTAGCCGTTCATTATCGGCATAATAATATCAAGTAAAATTAAATCGGGTTGCCACTCTTCAATTTTTTCTAAACCATCTTTGCCGTCAACACTTACTAATACTTCAAATTTTTCCAATTTTAATTTAGCTGACAAAACGCTAGCTAAAGTCTGTTCATCTTCAATTATCAAAATCTTTTTATTCATAGAATTATTAAATTTAAATACTATTTTTATTAATTGGTATAGAAAAACATACTTCAGTCCCTATCCCCTCTTTACTTGTAAAACTAATCTTGCCTTCATGTTCTTCTATAATATTTTTAGCAATAAACAACCCTAATCCACTTCCATCTGTTTCTAATTTAATTACATTGGCTGCTCTAAAAAATTTAGAAAATACTTTTGATTGATCCTTTTCCGGAATTCCTACTCCCTGGTCATTAATTTTAACATATAAAAATTGCTTGTCAACTTGAATAGTTATTTTTATCTTACCATATTCAGGGGTATACTTTATTGCGTTGCTTAATATATTTTGCAAAACCATTATCATCCTTTCTTTATCTAAATATATTTGTGGCAACTTCTCTGGCTTTTCAATTGTTAATTCCTGATGATTTTTTAAAACTAGACTTTCAGTATTACTAATTACAACATCAATAACTTCTTGAAAATAAGTTTTTTTAAAATTAAATCCGAATTTACCTTCCTCAATACGAGAAACATCTAATAAATCATTAACTAATCTTATAACTCTTTCATTGCTCAAATAGCCTTTATTTAATAATTCGTACTGTTCTTCTGTAAGTTTGCCGACATCGCCATCTAACGCCATTTTAATTACCCATTTAATGGCAGATAAAGGAGTTCTTAATTGATGAGCAGCAATAGAAATAAATTCACTTTTCGTTTTTTCAATTGCTTTTTCACGTGTAATATCATGAATAATAACTAAGCTACCGTTTTTATTTTTGTCAAAAATAATTTGCGCAGAAGAAATTTCAAGAGTAAGATCTCTAAGTATAATTTCTTGACGAGAAACTTCTTTTATCTCTCTTCCTAATGTTTTAAATAACACTTTAAAAAAATCGGCTAATAAAGCTAACTCTTCTAATGACTTGTCAACTATTTCTATATTTTTTATTTGAAGTAAACTTTCAGCTAACGGATTAATTAATAAAAGATTATTTTGATTATCAAAAACTAATAATCCATCAGTCAAATGAGCAATAATTGCTAATGTTTTATTTTTTTCTTCTTCTGCTTTCACTCTTTCTTCTTCAACGTCTTCTAATATATTTAACAAAGCAACCCTTGATTCTTCTAATTCTTTTGTTTTATTTTTTAGCTCCTTTAATTCCACTCTTCTTAATTCGCTCATTTTGGAAGACTTGAGCTCCTTTTCTTTAAGGTCAAAAATCATCCTATTAAAGCCTAAAATAATTTCATTTAAACTAGAGTTTTCGATTGATTTGCAGTAAACCGAAAAATCTCCTTTAGCGACTTTTGCCAAAACATCAGAAATATCTTTTATTCCCTTTAAAATTTCTTCTCTTTCAATTTCAAAATTTATCTTTTTAATCATTCAATAAAAATTAAAAATCTCTTATTTGAGCTAAAAACTTTTTTTCTAATAACTTGATTAAGTCTGATTGAATTTTATCTACTTCTTGCGATATTAGTGTTTTGTCTGCTTGATAAGTTAAATGCCAAGCTAAATTTTTATTTCCAATGCCTAATTTATCATCTTGATAAACATCAAATAATTCAACATGACTAATTAAAGGATTAAAATAAGCTATTACTTTCTTTACATCATTATATAATATTTTTTCATTTACAACAAAGGCTAAGTCTCTAATAACTGAAGGGAATTTTTCAAGTTCTTTATATTTTTTTTCTGGAGTTAATAAAATTAAATCGCAAAGTTTTTGAAAATTTATTTCAGCAATAGCAACTTGTTTTTTAATTCCTAAATCATTAATAATTTGATTATCTACTTGTGCTACTATTCCAATCTCTTTATTTGAAACTTTTATTTGAGCGATTATTTTTTTATCTGCCCATCCTGGATAAATTTTAGCTGGCTTAAAATCAACTTTCAAGCCAAGATTATTTATTAAGTATTCTACAATACCTTTAATATTATAAAAAAGATTATCTTCTTTGCTAGCAATTATAATTGCCAACTGTTTTTCTTGACAAGGCAAAACATCTTTGGTTTTATTATCTTTATTAATATTCCCGGGTGAATTTAAAAAGATATTGCCAATTTCAAATAAATTAATATTTTCATATTTAGCTTGATTAGTTTTTATATTTTTTAAAAGACCAGAAACTAAATTTGGCCTAAGAATTGTTAAATCTTCGGATAAAGAATTGGCTAATTTTATTACTGATAATGGTTTAATCTTTAATTTATCAAGCTGATCTTCGCTAATAAAAGAATAATTATAAACCTCGGTTAATTTTGCGCCAACTGATAAAATATTTTTTATTTTTCTTTCCAATAAACGCTCACTGTTAATTTCAGGCGCTTGCATTGTAATTTTTGGCATTTCAGGTTGCAAATTATTATAACCATAAATCCTAATTATTTCTTCAACTAAATCTTCTGGGATAGAAATATCTTTTGTCGCTCGCCATGTTGGAATTGTTATAATTAAAATATTATTTTTTTTATTTTTAATTTCAAGCCCTAAATTTTCCAAAATTTCTATAATTTTTTTCTCTTCAATTTTTTTACCAATTCTTTTATTTACCCATTCTAAATCTAATTCAATCGGGCCTTGATTTAAAAAATATTTTTTTTCATCTGCTAATTCACTAATAATTTTAGCGTCGGGACAAAATTCCTTGATTAATTCTATAATTCTGCATAATGCCATTTCGCATAAATTTGGGTCAAGAGATTTTTCAAAACGCATTGAAGCTTCAGAACGCAAGCCTAATTTTTGAGCTGTTTTTCTTATTGAAATAGGATTAAAATTAGCCGATTCAATTAAAATTGATGTTGTATTGTTATCAACTTCACTATTCGCCCCTCCCATTACGCCAGCAACAGCAATCGGATTTTTATCATCAGCAATAACCAACATATTTTCATCCAATTTTCTATCCTGTCCATCCAAAGTTTTAATCACTTCGCCATCTTTTGCTTTTCTAATAATTATATTTGTTTTAATTTTTCCTAAATCAAAAGTATGAGTCGGTTGCCCCAATTCCAACATTACATAATTTGTAATATCAACAATATTATTAATCGGTCGCATACCAACACTAACTAATCTTTTTTGCATCCATTCTGGAGAATCTTTTATTTCTATCCCATCCAAAGCAATCGCCATATAACGCGGACATAATTCAAAATCTTCCACTTGCACATTAATTTTAAATTTTGGATTTTGAATTTTGGATTTTAATTCGTAATTCGTAATTCGTAATTGATTTGTTATCATTCGCGTTCCCAAGAACGCTCCAATCTCCCGTGCCATTCCATAATGCGACCACAAATCCGGCCGATTGGTAATTGATTTATTATCAACTTCAAAAATTACATCATCTAATTTTAAAGCCTTAATAATACTTGTCCCATTTTTTATCTCTTTGCCAAAAAAATGCGCGCTAATTTCATCTTTTGCTAAGCCTAATTCTTGATCAAGGCAAAACATTCCCTCCGACATTTCACCGCGCAATTTTGCTTTTTTTATTTCTTGACCGGTTGGTAAAATCGTCGGGGCTAAAGCAACTGGCAATTTACAACCGACTTCCACTTTTAGCACTTGACCAAAAACTATTTGACGCGGTTTTATTTCGCCGACATCAACTTGGGCTATGCTTAATTTATCTGCATTTGGATGCTTTTCAATTTCTAAAATTTCCCCAACAACAACATCATCAAGTTTTTCAGCTTGTTTTTTTATTCCATCAATTTCAACAGTATGCATTGTTAATTTCAAACCTAATTGTTCCGGTGTCAAAGATTCTGGAATTTCAACAAAATCCTTTAACCAATTAAGGGATAGATACATAAGATTTAATGACAAATTAATATTAAATTGTTATTTTCCTTTTAACTTTTTTTGTTCCTGTATTTTTTTAAAATTTAACTTGCTAATAACCGGTTTACCTGTTATTGTTTCAATTTGTTTTCTGGCATTACCAGCAATACTACCACCATCTTGTGCTACTTTTCGATTTTCTGGAAATGTCTTTGGTTCACGTTTTTTAGAAATCTCCGTAGTCGCTGTTTCCGCCAACATATTCAAAACTAATTCTAAATTTGTCATATTGTCCCGCAAATTATCTTTTTTCAAATCTTTATGCTTTTTGTAATCTTTTGTCTTCATTCCCGCCCAAGCAAAAGTAATATCATCAGTCAAAATAGCAAATTCTTCATTATTTAAAACTCCTCTATCTTGCCATTCATTTGTCAAATCTTTTCTAATTTCAATACTTTTTAAACGTAAATCAACCCAACTTTCAGAATACCCTTTTTTAAGATATGTTGCCATAGCTCTTTGAATAGCTTTTTCAGGATCTTCTACTTCTTCCACTCTTTCATAACCAACCCGCGCCAACCAAAGCTTAAATGGTTCTGCTTTTGGCGAAGGAATTGATTGAATTATTCTAAACATTGTTTCTGTATCTGCCGAATCGGTTAGATAAAATTTGCCGTCAGAAGCTTGCATTTTCAGTTGGTTACATTTTGTAACCACCTCGCTTCCTTCCTGTTTTAAGCGATTTTTAAGGACTTTCCAATAATTTCTCGAATTCTCGCTTACATTTAGAGCATCAACAATATCAACCACTGAAAAATACCAAAGCTCTTTCTCGTCATCCCAAACTCGACGAATTTGATTCCCTTCAAAAATGGCAACTTGTTTTTTATTCTTTTTCATAAAGTTAAATTTAATAAAAAAACCATGATATTTTTCTTAAAGCCTCTTTAAATGTAGCTTCGACAATAGATTGCGCTTTATCTTCAACTTGAACATAATATGATGATAAAACATTTAATAAATGATCGGCTATCATTAGATTATCACCATAAATTGTTTTTACTCCGTCACTTTTAATTAAGCCTAAACGAGTTAAATATGAAGTAGCTGCTAATGATGGACAAGAAAATTCGGTTTTTCCATCTTTATTTTTCCAATTTAATAAAAACTCAGTTGAAGTTCGAAATTTTTCAACATTTTCTCTTAGCCATACTCGTTCATCCGATCGGATAAAATCTCTTTCTTTAGGATTTATTTTTTTTACCATTTCGTTTGCTTCTTGAATAAATTCTGACTCAAGATATATACAATCTGGTTTTACTTTTAATTGATCAATAATTGAGTTAATGAATTTTTCATCAATAACTCGCGTGGCGTGTATATCGTCAAACATAATGCATTTTTGAATATGACAATCTTTAAACATACCTATTATTCTTGGCATCCAAATATTAGCTTCTTCTATTTCTTTTTTATTATCCCCGCCAGGATAAATATGACAATATTCAATACTTACTTTTTTCATATGAGTTTATTATTAAATTGATATTTATGGGTTATTAAATTTTTAATCCAGAATACTCTCTCAATGTTTTTAATGTTGCTTAGACAGAGCTATTTTCTGTATTTAATAATTTTATATTTTTAAATATAGAAAGCTTTAAGTCATTTTATTCTAATTTTTTTTTAATACCTTTAATTTTTACAAAATCATTCTCTTTTTGATTATATTCATAAATTATTTCAATTTGAGCGTGATAATCTTTTACTGCGTCTTTAAGCTCGCCTTGCATTTTAATTTCCATTAATCCATCATTATCTATATCAGAAAAAGTATATTTAGGAAATAAAGAAAATTCGCTGTCAAATATTTGTCGCAACTTTTTATCTTCTAAATATTGATATATATATAAAGGATACCCGCCTCTGCCCTGACTCATAAAAAGCAAAATTTCTGGTTGCAAATCGTTGGTGACATCTAATAATTTTAAATAGCCATCATAGCCATCAATTATTTTATGTTCTATTATTTTAAATTTATTATCAATTTTATCAATAATCGTTATAACAATATAACTTTGGTTTAAAACATCACGTCTGATAAAAATTATTTCATTTTCACCGTCATTATCAATATCCCCTTCATGAATGTTTCTCTCTCCTGTTGGAATATTTTTTATAAAATCAAAAACCTGCATTGCTTCTAAAAATTGTTTATTGCTTTTCATATTATTCACCAAATCATCATAATAATTAACTACAACTATTTCCATATAACACCTTACTTTTTCGCACATTTTTACTGTTTCTCTAAATACTTCTCCGTAATAATTTTTATTTTTTTTATACTCTTCTAAATTTTTCAAAAAAAGCTTTTTGACTGGCTCGTCTGTTTCATTAGTATATCCGTGATAATATGGAATATCTATATTTTTTATATATTGATTATGAACTCCGATTTTCAATCCGCAAAAAAGTCCTGCTAAAAAAATTATTAAAAATAAACTTATTAATCCTAATGTTTTAATTAAGCTAAAACCATTAGAAATTTTTTCCCATAAAATATTGTCATCTGGATCAATCCCGTCTTTATAAATTTTCCAGACTTTTTTTTGATATTCGTATTTTTTGTTGGAACCATTATAATCAATTATCGCTTGCTCCCAAGTTTTCCATTCTCGAACAAATAGCGGATCAAGATTCTTTTCTCCTGTTCCATAATATATTTGCGCTTTATTGTATAACCATCTTACTCCCCAAAAAATACTTTCCTCAGGACTTTCAACTTTAACTGGCAACCGTTCTTTAGGAAAATTATAACTTAAATGCCCTGCTTTATTTTTAGAAATAAATTCATTGGCAGGATAACCAGCTATATTTTTTAGACTAAATAAAGCGGGGTTATCTGGATCGCCAACCTGCATTACATCCACTTCGCCTATAGACTCATATCCCATTCTGCTTTCTCTGTATGTGATTGCCTTAACTAAATTTGGATCTAAAGCTTTTTCCGGTGGATATTTTTGAAAAAAGAAAACTTTATTCCAAAAATTAACTACTTCTAAAATTTCTTTATCAAAACGATTATAGTTTTCATTTCCCAAAATTCCTTTGTAAGTGTACGCTTGAATATCATCTAAAATAAAAATTGGATAAATTTCTGTTTCTAAAATTTTTAACTTAATTTCTTCTACTTCTGGTGATCTATCAGCCCAAAGTTCAAGATAATGCAAGTCTGGTTTTAAATTTAATTCTTTTTCAAAAATTTTTAAATTTCCTTTTAATGTTCTTCCGCACCAGTACCAATGTTTATGAGATTTTGGTTCTTGATTTTTCTGAATTTCTCCATTGATAATCAATTTTAAATCAGAATCATCTTTTTTAAAAAATAAAAATCCCTTGCCTAATTTAGCCGAAGCTTTAATTTTTAAAAATTTTAGTCCTAAATTACAAAAAATAATTGTCAGCCACTGTCTTTGATTTCCTTCTTGAATTGGATAATTATCTTTTGGTAAATAAATAATTTCTTCTTCTTTAAGTTTATAAATTTTAATTGTCTCAATTTTTGGTTTTTGATCAGCTAAAAAAGTTAGAGTATGATTTCCTTGATTTAATTCAATTAGAAATAAATTTGTCTTTTTTAATCCTTTTAAATTATTTCCATTCCACGCAATTTCACCATCAAATAAACCTTTTTTGCCAGATTTTTTAAGAAATTCGGAATCGTCAATTTTTACTGTTAAATCATCGTCTTTAAAAAAATTGCTGGAAAATAAATTTTGGCGCCATGATTTGACTGAAGCAGTAATTTCAATTCCATAAATCCCATCTTCTTTTATTTCAAAATTCCATTTAAATTCTTTTTCGCTAATTACTTTTTCTAATAAAAATTCCATAAATTAAAAATTTAAAAAACATAAACCAAAATACAAAATTTATTCTATCTTAAATTCTTTCTTTACTTTCTCTTCTTGTTTATCATATTCTTCCAAATATTTTTTTTAAAATATTTTCTTCTGTTAAATATTCTAATTTAATTTCTCTTTCCCTTAAACTCTCTCTCTCTCTTCTAAAATTTTAGGTTCTGGATTATTAAATTGTTTTGTTATTTCTAACATAAATTTTTATTTTAAAATTATTGTCTTAAACTATGATTTATCAAATAATCAGATAAATCATAGTTCAAGACAACTAACTCAAAATTGTTCTAAAAATCTTAAATCTCCGCTGTTGAATAATCTAATATCATTAATTTTATATTTCATCATTACTAAACGGGTAAGCCCTACATCAAAGGCAAGCCCGTTATATTTTTTTGGATCTAAGCCAGCTGCCATTAAAACCTTTGGATGGATTAATCCGCCTGGTAGCATTTCCAGCCACCCACTATTTTTACAAGCTGGACATCCCATGCCATTACAAATTGTGCATTCCATATCAACTTCTATCCCAGGTTCTACAAAAGGAAAATATCCTGGTCTAATTCGCGTTTTCATTTTTTTCTTAAAAATTCCATACAATAACTCATTCGCCAAAGCAATTAAATTAACAACAGAAAGATTCTTGCCGATTATAAAGCCATCCATTTGATAAAATGTATGATCGTGACAAGCATCAACCGCTTCATTTCTAAAAACTCTACCTGGCATGATACAACGAAGTGGTGCCCCATATTTTTTGATAGCCCTTACCTGAATTGAAGTAACTTGTGTGCGCATCACTAAATCATGTTCGTGCTGTTTATTTTTTTGATCAATAAAAAACGTATCTTGCATATCGCGAGCTGGATGATGCTTGGGAATATTTAATACTTCAAAATTGTAATAATCACTTTCTAATTCCGGTCCATCCTCAGTAATAAACCCCATTGAAGTAAATAAATCCTCTAATTCATTTTGAACAATTGTAATCGGATGCAAATGACCTTTTAATATTTTCTCTCCTGGTAAAGTTATGTCTATAAAATTTTGCTTAATAGAACTTGCTGTAAGAATATTTTTTACTTCTTCAAATTTTTCAAGTAATTCTTTTTTAATTTCATTTGCCAATTGTCCAATTTCTTTTTTTTCTTGATCAGCTAAATCCTTTAAACAACGTAAGATTTTAGTAAATTCTCCATTACGGCCTAAATATTTTATTTCCAAATCGCGCAAAACATTAACAGTAGGAACAGGGCACTGCCCTGTTCCTTCTAATTTTTCAAATATTTCTTGTTTTAATTTTTGTAATTTATTTTTCATAATCGCTTATAATTTTTCTACAACATCAGTTATGTCATTCTTTCTATAACTTAATAAAAAAAACTCCACTACTGACAAGCCAATAATTAACATTATAACATTAAACCAACTAAATAAACCGCTTGCTAATAAAAATAAAATTGACACAATAAAAAAAGCAAACAAAAACGATTGGCGAAAGGCTGATATGACTGAATTCAAAACCAACTCATGACGTAAACCAACAAATCGAATAACAAATCCAATAATAGCAGATGTTCCAGAAATAGACAAAAACAAAGATAAATAAAACAATAAAAAACCAGTCTGATTAGTTATTTCAGGATTAACTGTATTAACAATAACGCCAAATGCCCCCCAACACAACAGAGCAGCCGAAGTCATAATAATTAAATAAAAACGCAAAGACATAAAAAATAGTAAAAAAGTCTATAAAGCTTATAAAGTCAAAAGTTTAACCTTCAAATTAATTACTATCAATTTAACATTATTTCAAAAATTTTTCAATAATTTACAAAGTAATTACTCATAATTCCTCCATCTTTGTCATTCTGGAAATGACAAAAGAGATGTAGTTATAAGTAATTACTTCACAAAAATTTGACAAAATCAATTATTTTGCTATAATGACGATACAAACCGTCATTATTTAAATTAACTAATCTACCTTAAACTTAGCCAATATTATAATTATATGTTTATAAAATGACGATTAATATTGATAATTATTAATACTTATGTTTTAATTCTATGTTAAACAAAAATCAAAAACAACAAATCAGGAATGGTCTTTTACAATTAGATTTTTCGGATAAGGAAGTCAATGTCTATATTTCTATTCTTCAAAATAATGAATCAAGCATTCCTAGTCTAGCAAAAGAGACTGACTTAAGTAGAGGAACTATTTACGATATTATTGAAAGACTTAAGAAAAAAGGTTTTGTAACTGAAATAAAAAAAGGAAAAAAACGACGTTTAATTGCAGAAAGTCCAACTAATAAATTTTATTCTCTTTTGGATAAAAAACACGAGGATTTACAGAAAACAAAAGTAGTTGTGGAAAATATTTTGCCGATCATAAAAGCGATAAATATTCATGAAGATTATAAACCGCAAATAAGAGTTTATACGGGAGAAAAAGGATTTAAGCAAGTTTGGGATGAGATTTTTTCCTATGAAGGAAAAAATTTTTTAAGTATCGCAAGGATGGAAACTTTTATTTTATTTGCTGGAGAGGAAGGTCTTAGTTTGATTCTTGATAAAAAAAATAAGCTCGGCTTTACAAGTCGTGCTATAAATGAATATTCGCAAGAAGCAAAAAATATGCAAAAGGAGGATAAAAAATATAATAGAGAAACCAAAATAGCTCCAAAAGATTTTCAATTCCCGTCTACGGAAATAATATTCGGGAATAAAATCGCAATGTTTTCAACGCAAGAAGAAAACATCATTCTCATAATTGAAAGTCGCGATTTTGCAGAAACTCATAGGCAATATTTTGAAATGTTATGGAAATATCTGCCTATAAATAGTTAAGACGATAGAAAAGGAGGATATTATGAAAGTATTACTATTAGATCTTGGAAAAGGAAACGAAGGAGCCGCCTCTGGTGGCGGATTGCAAGGAAACTTGGGGCTTGAATATATAGCCTCATTTATAAAAATGAACGGGTACAAGGTGGTTGTTTTAGAGCCACCATTAAATATAATTTCTTGCGATGAAATTTTAAAAATTGCAGGAGATTTTGACGCTGTCGGGATGAGCTGCATGACATGGAATGCTGACACAACAAACGCATTTGCGGCTAAAATAAGACAGAAAAATCCTACAATTCGTTTGGTAGTAGGTGGAAATGGGCCGACCGGAATACCCGAGTTTTTCACAAATTTTTTTGACACAGTAATCTGTGGAGAGGGCGAAATCCCTTTCCTAGATTGGTTAGAAAAGAAGGATTTAAGAAAAATAATTCCTGCCACTCGTAACTTGAGCTGGAACGGGAATATTTTTCCACTAAGGAATAAAGAGGTTATTGATGCCTCTTGCATGAGGGGCATTTGGCCAATACCCTATTCGGAACAAAAAGTAGCAAATTTGCTTTACGGCAGAGGTTGCTATAATGCTTGTACTTTTTGCTCCTCACCATTAACTTGGCTGAGGAAAATAGTATGGAGGAAGCCAAAAAGTGTAGTAAATGAGATTTTAGAACTTCATGAAAAATACGGCATAAATTCGATAGATCTTGTTGATCCGACATTTAATGCCAACCCGACGAAAGTTTTAGATCTTTGTGAAGCGTTTATCAAAAACGGCATTCAAAATAAGATAAAATGGACAGCGATGGTAAGTCCATCTGTCCATGGCGCACAAGAAATCTTCCCTGCGATGCGCGAGGCAGGATGCATCAAGGTTGGTATTGGGATTGAAGACCCGACCCCATCGGAAAGAAAAAATCTAAGAAAAGGAGGAAATGCTAACTCGTGCCGACAAATGGTTGAGTTAGCGTCTACTAATGACTTACTAATTCGAGCCTATCTAATTATCGGCGACGACTGCCAAGGAGAGGCGAATGTCGCAAATATCAGGGAAGCTCTTTCGTCTTGGCCAATAGACGAAATAAGGATTTCAATCTTCACGCCATTTCCAGGAACAACGGCATGGCTGATACAAGACAAAATAAAAGAAAAGGATTTTAGTAAATTCAATACTAATAATCCTATTATTAAATCTGCTTGGAACAACGAGCAGTTAGTAGAAATTAGACGGGAGCTAACGTACGATTTCTATAATAGCGAAAATTATAAAAAAAGGAGATTGATAAAAATAGAAAAAGATTGTTCATACGATATAGCCTATGAACAATTTGAGGAGAAATTTCTCAAACCAAAAGGCTATATTTAGAGACTGGGCCGTTTCTTGCAAGACATCCTTGTTATTGATTAATGATTAGTGTAGAAAAACATGATCATTTAACAATAACCTGGGTGTCTTTTTTTTATTATTTTAGCTTAAATAACAAATCTTTTTAACAATTTCTTCAGCTAGTTCCTCATTAATTTTACTAATTATTTTTTTTTCTTTAATTTTAATTTGCTCAATGGAAGTTGCTGACAAAGAGGCTACTGTTAAATAACCGTCTTTAATATGCATTGGGTTAACGCGATAAGCCAATCCACTATCAAATAATCGTTCAACTACTTTACTAAAAATTTCTTTGACTTTTTTTTCAGCGATTTTCTTGCCAAAACCATGTTTCTTAATTGTTTTTTCTAATAATGTTTTTATATCTAACATAAAAAATAGTCAAAAGTTTATAAAGTCTATAAAGTTAAATACTAAAATTGATTTATCTATTTTGTTTAAATTCACAAATATCTTTAAAATCACAAAATTTGCAAAGAATGCTTGGTTTAGGCGGAAATTCATGTTTTTTTATTTCGGCAATAGTTGTCAAAACCTTGTCTTTAACTTTTATTAAATCACTTTTACTACCAAGAAATTCCACTTCAGTATTATTATCTAAATAATAAAAAGCTAAACTAACAACTGGCTGTCTAAATATTTCTTCAGCGGCCATTTGATAGATAAATAATTGTTCTTTCTCGTCAAAAGTTAATTCACTTTTTGGCTTGCCTGTTTTATAATCAACTATTTTAATTTTATTTACACCATTTTCTTCAACAATTTGATCGATCCTATCAATAACTCCGCGAATAGTATTGCAACTATTGCCATCAGCTAATTTAATATTAAAACCTTTTTCTAAAAATAAAGCTGTTGGCCAATTATTTTTATGTTTTTCATAAAAAACTGTTAGAATCTCTTGCCCTTGCTTACGACGCTCTTCTTTCTTTTCTTTTGACTCATACCAATCATCAATCCAACTAGCGCTATAAAGTTCTAATAATTCTGCTAACTTCACAGACTGCTTTAATTCACTCTTTTCATTAATTAAATTAAATAATTTTTGTAAAGTTATATGCAAAGTTTTACCAAAAGAAAAGATTTCTTTTCCTTGTACAGGTACTTTTAAAATATGAGCAAAGCGATATTGATAAGGACAATTAGAAAAAGCTGCTAATTGAGTATATGAAAAATAATTAGGAGAAGAAATATTATTACTATTTTTTTCCCACTTTTTTATTTCTGTTTTCTGATTTAATATTTGACATTTAGTATTTGGTATTAACTTGTTATTTGTTGTTAGCAATTTATCATTTTCTATCATTCCTATCTCATTCAAAAACCTTGATGGCTTTTTTTTACGTGCGCCACCATAATCCACTGCCCAACTA
>JAURWF010000019.1 GCA_030655095.1 bacterium | reverse complement strand
GTCTGATTTTATTAAATTGTTAAAGGACTTTTTAGACAGCCTGTCTGCGGGAATGACAATATGGGAAAAGGGCTCTGTGGTAATTGTAGATGTTTACTAATTTGTTGACAAAAACAGACACATAAAGTTTTTAGATTATTTAATATAGTTTAATGAGTTAGTCCTAATGCCATTGATAATTATTTCAAAATGTAAGTGTGGACCAGTTGAACGTCCCGTTGAACCCATGGCGCCAATAGCTTCACCTTTATCTACGCTTTGACCTTTTTTAATATAAAGTTTTGATAAATGTCCATAACGAGTTTTTTTGCCACCACCGTGATCAATAACAATTGTATTACCATAACCGCCATTGTAACCACCTTGAGCTATTATTACAACGCCAGCATCAGCAGCATAGATGGGGGTACCAACTTTATTGGCTATATCAAGACCAGTATGTCTCCATGAATAATATTGAGAAATATGATGACCAACAGTCGGCCAATTCATCTTATTGCCTCTTAAAGGACTTGTTGCTTTAGGTTTTAATAAATTTTTTATAATAGACAAGCCATTATAAACAACTGATTGTTGTCTGATGTAGTTATTCTTTTTGCCTCCTATAATTATTAATTGTTGCCCGATTTTTAATTGATTATTAATAGCTAATTTGTTCGCCTCTATGATTGTAGATATTTCAACACCATAAGTTTTAGCAATATTTATAATAGTGTCTCCACTTTTTACTTTATAAGTAATACCGCTCATCGGTAAAATAGTCAACTTGTCTCCTGGCCTAATTAAGCTATAAGCGCTTAAATTATTTTCCCAAAGAATTGTATTAACGCTTATGCCAAAATTAGCGGCAATAGTGCTAATGGTATCGCTAGGTTCAACTATATAATAAATAATTTCTTCTCTCTGCTGTTTAACTCTTTTTGTAGTAACTAAATCAGGCCTAATTATGCTATCACCATCTTGATTTTGAATTAAATTTTCTTTTTCTACAATAGCTTCTAATTCATTAGTAGAAATCATTTTAGCCATCGGCTGACTTTTAAAAGCTGATAGATTTTCCAAATAAGTTTGTTGTTCAAGAGTAATTTGTTTTGTATCGTCAACTTTTTCTTCAATTAATTGATCGTTATTATCAAATTCACTAGAAACTATTTCTGATAAAAAAGTATTTCCAATTAATTCTTCGGAATAAATAGCTTGTGTTCTGCCTGTTAAATTTAAACTTACAAATAAAATTGTTAAAAAAATAATTATAAAATGAATTATTTTTTGATTAATTAAAATAGAAGAAGCGCGATTATTTTTTGTTTTCCATCCTAATTTTTTAATTAGCTGTAAATAGAATTTATAAATTTTAACAATAATTTTATAAAAAATAAAACGTAAGCCTATTTGCCCAAATTTAAAAATCACGCTAATAAAAAAAGCGGTTACGAACCTCTTTAAAAGAATAATCAAGTTTGATAAAAATAGTAATATTTCTATTAATATTTTTTTAATATTTTTGGTTATATAGTTTAAATTTTTAATAAACTAACAAAAATACATTAACATTTTTGCTATTTTTTGTCAAAAAATAATTTTTATGTTATTTTTTTTTACTCTTTCTCAAGCTTTCAAAATTTTTTTAATAAAATTTATTAAAGTCACTAGCTTTTATGTTGATAGCTTTAATTTTAAAACAGGTTAAATGTTAAATAACGATACGTTGTATGATATTGTTAATTTCTTTTTTTTCTTTCCGTTTTTATCAACTTTGTTTATGGCAAATCCACAAGATGAGCCCAATTATGGGTTCATCTTGCGTTAGATAGTGGAATGAATTATCTCATATCGGATTATCTTGTGTTGGAGCAGACTGAGATTGTATGTTTTTTTGAAAGTATGCTATTATAAGAATAAGAAAAAAAGAATAATGTTTTAGTGAAGTAAAGGATCTGATTGGATGATTGATCGCTGAAAAACTAAAATGTTATATGCTATTTTTGGACTGATAGATATTAGCAACATCTATCAGTCCATATTTCTTTTATTTCTTTTATTTAGATTTTTGACATTTAATAAGTTATTTGTTAAAGTAAAAAAACATTAACTAACTAATTAACTAATTAACTAATTAACTAACTAACTAATAAAACAGTATGATGAAAGTAAGTAATTTAAACAAGGTTTTAATTTTAATTTTTATTGTTGCTTTAGCAACTATTGGTTATGGTTGGCATAAGAGTAAAGCTTTAACACAGTTAATTGGCGTTGAAGAAGCAAGCGCTAAGGTGGAAAAGTTTATTAATGAAAATTTATTGCCAGCTAACATGAAAGTGACTATCAAAAGCATTGTTCCTGACGGTAATTTATATAAAATTGTTTTAGAAGTAAAAGGAGAAGAATACACTTCTTATATGACTAATGATGGTGAAAAGTTTTTTCAAGCAGGTATTAATATAGACGAGGAAACTGCTAAGGCTCAGCAGGCTAAAGCAGGAGCAGATCAGACAAATAAACCAGATGAAAAGGCTAATGTTAAATTATCTAAAAAAGATAAACCTGATGTTGAATTATTTGTTATGAGTCATTGCCCTTATGGCACACAGATTGAAAAAGGTATTTTGCCTGTTCTAGAAGCGTTGGGTAGTAAAATTAATTTTACTTTGAAATTTTGTGATTATGTAATGCATGGTCAGAAAGAGTTAAATGAACAGTTAACTCAATATTGTATTCAAAAAGAGGATAAGGGCAAATTAGTTAGTTATTTAAAATGTTTTCTTAACAGCAGTGATTCAGGCGCTTGTTTGAAATCAGTAAAATTAAATGAAGCAAAAATTAATAGTTGTGTTAAATTAGCTGATCAGCAATATTCTGTAACTAAGAAGTTTAATGATAAAAAATCTTGGCCTAATGATAGTTTTCCGCCATTTGATATTTATAAAGCTGATAATACAAAATATGGTATTCAAGGTTCACCAAGCTTAGTTATTAATGGCGTGCAGGTACAAGCAGAGAGGGATTCAGCAAGTTTATTAACAATGATTTGCTCAGCTTTTAATAAAACTCCAGCAGAATGTAGTAAAAAATTGTCATCAACTCCACCTTCTCCTGGCTTTGGTCAAGGGGAAGCCTCAGGTTCAACAACAGCCGCTGATTGTGCTAAATAGTTTAACTAAATATTTATTTTACCTTTAATAAATTCTTTGGTTTTAAGGCAACCGAAGGGCTTTTCTAAGAAAGGCTAAGAAAAAAAGAAAAAATATGATAGAAGATGATAAAGTAATTAGTGCTCAGGAAGCTGAATTTAAAGAATTATTAGATAAAGATACTTTTAAAATTTCTCAGATCGGAGAGATTGTTAAAGGAGTTGTTGTTTCTGCATCTAAGGCAGAAGTTAGATTGGATATTGACGGAATCGCTTGCGGTGTAGTGCGTGGTCAAGAATTATATTTTGAAGCAGAGGAGTATGCTAATTTAAAACCTGGTGATGAAGTTGAAGCAACTGTTGTTGAGGAAGAAAATGAAAATGGTGAAATGGAGTTGTCTTTTAAATATGCTGGTCAGCAAAAAGCGTGGAATACTTTGATCGACGCTTTTGAAAATAAAAAAATTATTAAAGTAAAAATTAATGACGCTAATAAGGGAGGATTGATTGTTAGTTATGGACAAATATCTGGTTTTTTGCCTGTTTCTCAATTGTCTCCAGAAAATTATCCACGTGTTAATGGTGGAGATAAGGCTAAAATTTTAGATAAATTAAAATCATTTGTTGGTTCGGAAATAGAAGGTAGAGTTATGGCTTTGGATGAGAAAGAAGAAAAATTAGTTATTAGCGAAAAGGATGCTTGGCAGGAAAAGCAAAAGGATATTATTTCTAAATATAAGGTTGGTAGTATTGTTGATGGGACTATTACTGCTTTGACTGATTTCGGTGTTTTTGTTAGCTTTAATCAAAATTTGGAAGGTTTAATTCATATTAGCGAATTAGCATGGCAACGTATTGATAGTCCTGCTGATTTATTTAAAGTCGGTGATATTGTTAAGGCTGAAATTATTTCTATTGATGGTTCTAAAATATTTTTGTCAGCTAAAAAATTACTTGAAGATCCTTGGCAGGGTGTTGAGAAAAAATATAAAGTAGGCCAACAAGTAACAGGTACTATTTTAAAGATTAATCCGTTTGGTCTATTTGTTGAACTTGATAAAGATATTCATGGTTTAGCGCATATTAGTCAACTTGGATTAGCGCACGATCAAAAGATTAATGATCTTTTTAAAGTTGGCGATCAAAAAGAATTTACAGTTGTTTCTGTAGAGCCTAGAGATCATCGATTAGGATTGTCTGCTGTAAAAATTGATAAATTAGGAGTTAAAAGGTCAGATAAACAGAGCGAGCAAGAAATCTCAGAATCTAATAAAAAAACAGCGATTAAAGTTGATGATAAAGAAATTAAGATAAAGAAAGTTGTTAAAGAAAAGAAAGAAAAAGTTGTTAAAGAGAAAGTTATAAAAGAAAAGAAAGAAAAATTAAATATTAAAGATAAAGAATAGAATTGTTAATAATAAAAAAATACAGGAATAGGGTATTGCCTTGTTTCTGTATTTTTTATGGGTGTTTGCTAAAGTGTATAGAATATTATATAATTTTAATTATTAAATAAAATTTATTATTAAATAAAATGAAAAATCTATTAAAAAATTTTTTTGTATTTCTTGGCATATTTTTATTTATAGCAATATTATTTAGCGCTTTTAATAATTCAAATAAAACAGTAGAAAAAGTAGGCTTGGAAACATTAATTAATCAAATTAATAAACAAGAAGTTTCTGCTATCGCTATTTATGATAGTGAATTAAAAATTACTTTAAAGCAAGGCAAAGAAGAAATAGTTAAAAAAGAAATTAATGAAACTTTTTCGCAGTTAATTAAAAATTTTAATATTGATTTGATTAAATTAGTTGATATTAAAATTGAAGTTAAGGAAAAGGAAGGCATGTCATATTGGATGGAGACAGCATTACCTTTTTTGCTTCCTTTTTTATTAATTGGAGTTCTACTTTTTTTTATGATGCGTTCGGTGCAAGGAGCTAATACTAGAATGATGAGCTTTGGGCAGTCGCAAGCCAAAGAATCTAATAAAGAAAATAAAGATAAAATTACTTTTAAAGACGTGGCAGGAGTTAAGGAAGCTAAAGAGGAATTAAAAGAAGTGGTGGAATTTTTAAAGCAACCACAAAAATTTGTTGAAATGGGAGCTCGTATACCAAGGGGAGTTTTGTTGTTAGGCAATCCTGGAACAGGAAAAACTTTGCTTGCAAGAGCAGTGGCAGGTGAGGCTGATGTTCCTTTTTTTAATATTTCTGGATCAGAATTTGTGGAAATGTTTGTTGGAGTTGGAGCTTCACGAGTAAGAGATTTATTTCGTCGGGCTAAAAAAAGTTCTCCTTGTATAGTTTTTATTGATGAAATTGATGCTGTTGGTCGTCGTCGTGGCGCTGGATTAGGTGGTTCGCATGATGAACGAGAACAGACTTTAAACCAAATATTAGTTGAGATGGACGGATTTGAACCTAATGTTAATGTTATTGTTATTGCAGCCACTAATCGTCCAGATGTTTTAGATCCTGCGTTATTGCGACCCGGTCGTTTTGATCGTAGAGTTATTTTGGATGAACCAGACTTGGCTGATAGAAAAGCTATTTTACAGATTCATGCTAAGAAAAAACCATTAGCTAAAAATGTAAGTTTAAGTAAAATTGCTATGCGAACTCCAGGGTTTTCTGGTGCTGATCTGGCTAATTTATTAAATGAAGCAGCAATATTAGCGACTAGAAGAAATAAAAAAATTATTGAAATGGAAGAGTTGTTTGAGTCAATAGAAAAAGTAATGCTTGGACCAGAAAGAAAATCTAAAATTTTATCAGAGAAAGAGAAAAAAATTACTGCTTATCATGAGGCTGGGCATGCGATTGTTGCTCATTTTTCTCCACACGCTAATCCTGTGCAAAAAATTTCTATTATTTCTCGCGGTCAGGCAGCTGGGTTTACTATTACATTGCCGACTGAGGATAAACATATGCACACTAAAACAGAATTTACTGAAGAATTGTCAGTATTATTAGCAGGGCATATTATTGAACAGGATATTTTTGGAGAAGTTACAACTGGCTCTACTTCTGATTTGCGTCGCGCAACAAATTTGGCACGTAAATTGGTTACTGATTTTGGTATGAGCGAATCTCTTGGACTGAGAACTTTTGGAGAAAAAGAGGAAATGATTTTTTTAGGAAGTGATGCTCATGAACAGCGGAATTATAGTGAAAAAATAGCTGAGCAAATAGATGCAGAAATTTCTTGTTTTATTGATAAGGCAGCTCATCAAGCTAGAGGAATTATTAAAGCGAAAAAAGAAGAGCTAGAAAAAGTTGTAGCAGTTTTATTAGAAAAAGAAACATTGGAAAAAGAAGAATTTGAAGAAATTGTTGGCGCTAGAGTATCTTAATTCTCTTTTTTGTCATTGCGGGCTTGACCCGCAATCCATTCCTTAATTTAGAATTTTCTACCGAATACGGTATTTGGCGACAGACTCTAAGTGTGTTATAATTAAAATAATTTTAATTATTAACCCCGAGCGTTCGGGATAAAAAGAAAAAATATGTCATTATACAGAAACATTTTTAAACAATCTTGGCAAACAACTTGGCGTAATAAATATTTATGGTTTTTTGGAGTTTTTGCGATTTTACTAGGTAGCGCTGGTGAATATAAAATATTGTCGCATAGCTTAATGGGTGATAATCAGAGTATATTGCCTGCTGTTGATAAAATAGTCCAAACAGGAATTTTTAGTAAACAGGCTTTAGATAATATTATTGGAATGATGAGTCAAAATCCTTTGTTGTTTTTAAAGATAATGGCTATTTTTCTGATAGTGTTAGTTTTGCTTGGTTTTTTGGTTTGGTTGTCCATAGTTTCTCAGTCCGCCATAGTTAATAACTCGGCTAACATTATTAAACAAAAGGGACATAATTTTCAAGAAGGAATGAGAAGCGGCGTTAAAAATTTTTGGCAGGTTTTTGCTTTAAATATTATTGCCAATATAGCAACGGGCTTAATATTAGCTGTAATTAGTTTACCGTTTATTTTTAGTGAAAGTAATATTATAATTGCTAGTTTGTTTTATGTAGTTTTATTTATTATTTTTATTCCTGTAGCTGTAAGTTTATCCTTAATAATAAAGTATGCGATAGCCTTTACTATAATTAATAAAAATAATTTATTTGATGCGATTAAGCTTGGTTGGAAGTTGTTTAAAGATAATTGGATTGTAAGTCTTGAAATGGCTTTAATTTTATTTTTTATTAATTTTGCTGTTGGATTATTAATTCTTTTTTTAATGTTTATTTTAGCAATACCTTTTTTGTCATTAGGACTTATTTTTTATTTTTTGTCTTCAGTCTTTGGAGTTTGGCTAGCAGTTGTTTTAGCTTTTTCAACAGCTTTGTTATTAATTATTATTAGCGGATCTATATTAACAGTTTTCCAAATTTCAGCTTGGACAGGATTATTTATTGAATTAATTAAAAATGGCGGCACAGCAAAAATTGTTAGAATGTTAGGGAATGTTATAAAAAAATAGGTAATTTTAGATTAGACAAAAATTAAAGATATGACAAAAAAACAATTTAAAGAAGGTGAACTCGAAGGTTGTTTAGGTGCCAAATGCAATAGTTGTTGTTGTGATGATGGTTTAGTAGAGGAATGGATTATTGAATATATGGCTTTTCATGACAGAATGAAGGATTTTTTAATTTCTCATGGTATTAAAATAAAGTTTATTGATGATCGTGTAAAATACAGCAACTGTTCTAACGGAAAAGAATGTAAATTTTTAAAATATTCTCTTAATAAAGAAATAGATTTAAGGCCAATTGATTGTAAAATTTATCCTTTTTTGGTTGATTGGAACACGATAGATTTTGATAAAAAGATAGTTAATCTTTATTATTGGGGTAATGAGTGTCCTATGGTTAAAAATAAAACTATTTCTAAAGAATTTAAAAATAAAGTTGAGGAAATTATAAAAAGTAATTTTGCTTTTTTATTTCATAGCGCTAGCTTTAATGTTGTATTTATGAATAAGGTTTTTAAAAAACATCGTTTTTATAAATTCTCAATAAAAACAGCGAAATAGATTAGCTAAATTAATTTAATATTTTTTAGGTGTTATTTTAAATGATTTAATGCGTTTGTCTTGACTGTTTTTTTTTCTTGTGTTAAATTAGTTAAGTAATAAAATTTATATATCCCGAAATGTTCGGGGTTTGTTTTTTTAGCTTTCAAAATATGCCAACAATAAATCAATTAGTTCGAAAGGGTAGAAGTTCAACTAGAAGAAAAAGTAAGTCTCCTGCGTTGCAAACAACGCTAGATACTTTGCATAGAAAAAAATCAGTTTTACCAGCAGGATCTCCATTCAAACGTGGTGTTTGTGTTAAAGTAACAACAACAACTCCAAAAAAGCCTAATTCAGCTTTGAGAAAAATTGCTCGTGTTAAATTGTCTAATGGGATGGAAGTGACTGCTTATATTCCTGGTGTTGGCCATAATTTACAAGAACATTCCATTGTCTTAATTAAAGGCGGTAAGACTAAAGATTTGCCAGGTGTTCGTTATAAGATAATTAGAGGAGTTTATGATACTCAGGGAGTAGAAGGTCGTAAACAAAGTCGTAGTAGTTATGGTGCCAAGACGCCTAAAGCTAAAAAATAATTAAATTTAAAACTTTGATTAATTATTAATTTGTTTGCGAATTTTATTTCTGAAAATTTATTAAAAATTTAAAAGTAAGCTAAAAAGCTAAAAAGCTAAAAAGCTAAAAAAATATATGAGAGGAAAACCAGCTGTTAAAAGAAAAATATTAGGAGATAGTAAATATAACGATACTGACATCGCTAAATTTACAAATTATATTATGCAAGGCGGTAAAAAAGCTGTAGCGCAGAAAATAATTTATAATTGTTTGGATATTATTAAAGAAGTAACCAAACAGGATCCACGACATGTTTTTGGTAAAGCTTTAAAGCAAGTCGCGCCACTTTTAGAAGTTCGTGGTAGACGTATTGGTGGAGCAAATTATCAAATCCCTCATCAAGTAAAAGGCGAGAGACGACTTGCATTGGCTTGTCGTTGGATTCTTGGAGCAGCGCGAGCTAAAAAAGGCAAACCAATGGCTGAAAAGTTGGCAATGGAAATTATGGATGCTGCAAAAGGAGAAGGAACTGCCATTAAGAAAAGAATGGATGTTCATAAAATGGCTGAATCCAATAAAGCATTTGCGCACTTTGCGCGGTAATACAAACTGTAATTTTTTATAGTAATAAAATTTAGTATAAAAGAAAAAAATATGGACGCTGTTACTATTCCTAAAAAAGAATTAAAGATGATAGTAAAAGAAAGTGTAAGAGAAGTTTTTCAACAAGAATTAATGAAGTTTCGTGCTTTGATTTTGCCTTTTGTTTCTCAAAAAGAACAGAGTGATATTGAAAAACGTTACAATAAACCCGTTCGTAATATTGCTAAAAGTATTGATATTAAAATATGAATTGGCAGATTAATTTTTCTAGGGAATCTTTAAAATTTTTGGAAAAAAATAATTATAAAGAAGATTTTGTTATTGAAAAAATAAAGATAGTTTTACAAAAATTTAAAGGAGAAGATGTAAATATTAATATTAAAAAACTTGCAGGAGAATGGAAGGGATTTTATAGAATTCGTTTTGGAAAATTAAGAATTATTGCTGAATTTCAATTTGAATGTTTTAAAATTTATATTGATAGAATTGATTGGCGAGGCGATGTATATAAATAAAAATTAAAAAATTAACTTAATTTATGCCTAGAGAATATTCATTAGAAAAAACTAGAAATATTGGAATTATTGCTCACATTGATGCTGGTAAAACTACTGTAAGTGAGCGTGTTTTATTTTATACAGGTAAAAAGCACAAAATAGGGGAAGTTCATGATGGCGCTGCAGAAATGGATTGGATGGAGCAGGAACAGGAGCGTGGTATTACAATTACTAGCGCTGCTACAACTTGTTTTTGGAAAGATTGTTGTATTAATATTATTGATACTCCTGGACACGTTGATTTTACAGTTGAAGTAGAACGTTCATTGCGTGTTTTAGATGGTGGCGTTGTTATTTTTGATGGTGTTGCTGGCGTTGAACCTCAATCAGAAACTGTTTGGCATCAAGCTGATAAATATAAAGTTCCTAGATTAGCGTTTATTAATAAGTTAGATAGAACTGGTGCTAATTTTTATACTGATTTAGATTCAATACATAAGAGATTAACAAAAAATGCTTTTCCAATTCAATTACCAATCGGTACTGAAGATCAATTCAATGGCATTATAGATGTAATTCATCAGACAGCTAGAATTTTTCAAGATGTTTTAGGTACTAAATGGGAAGATATTGAAGTTCCCGAAGATATGAAGGCTAAAGTTAAAGAATATCGTGATAAATTAGTTGAAGCGATTGTTGAAGATAATGAAGAATTAATGAATAAATATTTAGCAGGAGAAGAAATTCCTATAGCAGATTTAAAAAAAGAATTGCGTAAAGCTGTCATTGCAAATAGAATTGTGCCGGTGCTTTGTGGTAGTGCTTTAAAAAATAAAGGAGTCCAGCTTTTACTTGATGCAGTTATTGAATATTTACCTTCACCATTAGATGTTCCACCTATTATTGGCATTGATGCTAAAGATGAAGAGAAAAACATTGAAGTTATTCCTGGTGATAATGAGCCTTTTTCTGGTTTAGCTTTTAAAATTGCTACAGATCCTTTTGTCGGTAAACTTTGTTTTGTTAGAATTTATAGTGGAGTTTTGCAATCAGGTTCTTATGTTTTAAATACTTCTAGCGGTGAAAGAGAAAGAATTGGCAGAATTGTTAGATTGCATGCTAATCATAGAGAAGATGTTCAGGAAGTTTATGCTGGCGAGATCGCCGCTGTTGTTGGTTTAAAAAATACTACTACAGGAAATACATTGTGCAATGAATCACGACCACTTATTTTAGAATCTATAACTTTTCCTGAGCCTGTTATTTCTGTTGCCATTGAGCCAAAAACTAAAGTTGATCAGGAAAAAATGGGAATTGCTTTGTCTAAATTAGCAGAAGAAGATCCGACTTTTAGAGTTAGAAGCGATGAAGAAACTAATCAAACTATTATTGCTGGTATGGGTGAACTTCATTTGGATATTATTGTTGATAGAATGAGACGAGAATTTAATGTTGAGGCTAATGTTGGAAAGCCTCAGGTTGCTTATCGTGAAACTATTAAAAAAGTAGCTGAAGCTGAAGGTAAATATATTCGTCAATCAGGAGGCAAAGGTCAATATGGTCATTGTTGGTTAAGAGTTGAGCCACAAACAGAGGGCAAGGGTTTTGAATTTATTGATGCAGTAAAAGGTGGTTCTATTCCTAGAGAATATATTGCGCCGATTGGCAAGGGAGTTAAAGAAGCTTTAGAAAAAGGTATTTCAGCAGGCTATCCAATAGTTGATGTTAAAGTTACTGTTCTTGATGGTTCTTATCACGAAGTTGACTCTTCTGAATCTGCTTTTAAAATTGCTGGTTCTATGGCTTTTCAAGAAGCAGCCAGAAAAGCTGATCCGATAATACTTGAGCCTGTAATGAAAGTTGAAGTAGTAACGCCAGAAGAATTTATGGGAGATGTTATTGGTGATCTTAATTCCAAAAGAGCGCAAATTGATGAGATGAGCGATCGTGTTAATATTAAAGTTATTAAAGCTAAAGTACCTTTGTCTGAAATGTTTGGTTACGCAACGCAACTTCGTTCAATGAGTCAAGGTAGAGCAAGCTATAGTATGGAATTCTCTCATTATAGCGAAGTATCAAAAAATGTTGCAGAAAAAATAATTGGTATGAAAAAATAAAAAATGTATGAAAAAAATAATTCAATTTCATGTTTATCAAGGAGAAAAATATTATATTGCTGAATGTATTGATTTGCCATTAGTAACACAAGGAAAGACACTTGATGAGTTAGTAGAAAATTTAAAAGAAGCAGTTGAACTTCATTTAGATGGTGAGAATTTAGCTGAGTTAGATTTAGTTTCTTTGCCTTCTATTTTAGTTAATATAGAATTAGAAACAAAAGTCTATGTCTAAGTTAAAAAGTTTTTCTGGTGAAAAAATTATTAAAATATTTTTAGAATTTAATTTTAAAATAGTTAATCAAAAAGGTAGTCATGTTAAATTGAGACGAATTTTTAATAAAGAAATAAAATAAACTTTAACAATTCCTAATCATTCTGAACTTGATAGAGGCACAGTAAAAGCTATTTATCGTCAAGCTCAAAAATATATTTCGGAGATTGAATTAATGAAACATTTTTATTCAGAATAGTTCTTTAAGAATTAGTTTTTGTGTGTGTTAAAGTGATTATAAATATAAAATTTTGTAATTATTTTGGCACACAAATGTGGTTTTTTCTTATCTTTTTGGTTCGCATCTTTTTCTTTATAAAAGAATATAATAAAGCTTTTTTAGAAAGAGAGCTAGCAAAATCATGGCTCAAATAACTTGTCAAAAATAAATAAAGAATTGAGCTGTTGACTTTTTATTTTTTAGAATATATAATAAGAAAATAAATTTTTTTAATTATTTTTATATGCAAAATCAATTACAAAGAGCAATAAATTTATCTAAGAAAACTGGTGATAAATTAATAATTTTTGATAGCGCAAAAGCAGAAGAAACTTGCATAGTTTTGCCATTAAAAGATTATGAAAATCTAGTTTTAAATAAGAGTGAAATTAAAAATTTGACAGAAGATGAATTGCTTGATAAAGTCAATTGTGATATTGCAATTTGGAAAAATGAACAAGATAATAAAGTTGGTGGAGAAAAAAATGATAAAATTTCATCCGCGATATACAACGAAGATCAATTTGAGGTTGAAGAAAAAGATGATGATTTTAATTGGTCATCAGATGATCAATTAAATAAAAAAACAGGAAAAAGTTGGTCTATTCCAAGTACAAGAAAAAAGAATGCAGAAGATGTAATAGAAGAAGATAGACAATATTTAGAAGAAGTTACATTCTAATTATTTTGTATCTCGTAAATTAATAAATTTACATTAGATTTATTGAGCAATAAGTCTAATGAATAACGCAAATAATTTTTAAATTGAATTAAATTAAATTAATTAATAATTTTTAAACTAAAAACATATGGCAACAGAAAAATTTGAACGTATAAAACCGCATGTTAATGTAGGAACAATTGGTCACGTTGACCATGGTAAAACAACTTTAACTGCAGCAATACTAAAAGTATCAGCGACTAAAGGATTTAATGCGTCTAAAAAAGATATTAATCAAATTGATGCTGCTCCAGAAGAAAAAGAACGTGGTATTACCATCGCTACTTGTCACGTAGAGTATGAATCTGAAAAACGTCATTATGCTCACGTTGATTGTCCTGGACATGCTGATTATGTAAAAAACATGATTACTGGAGCTGCTCAAATGGATGGAGCTGTTTTAGTTGTGGCAGCGACTGATGGTCCAATGCCTCAAACTAGAGAGCATATTCTTTTAGCTAGACAAGTCGGCGTTCCTTATATTGTTGTTTTCTTAAATAAATGTGACATGGTTGAAGACGCTGAATTAATTGACTTAGTTGAAGAGGAAATTAGAGATTTATTAAAGAAGTATGATTTTCCTGGCGATATTACCCCAATTATTAGAGGTTCTGCTTTAAAAGCTTTAAATAATCCTGACGGCGAAGACGCTCAACCAATTTTAGATTTAGTCAAAGCTTTGGATGAATATATTCCTGAACCGAAGCGTGAAGTTGATAAACCATTTTTAATGCCTATTGAAGATATTTTTTCTATTGAAGGTAGAGGCACAGTAGTTACTGGTAAAATTGAAAGAGGTATTATTAAAGTTGGAGAAGAAATAGAAATTATTGGTATAAAAGATACACAAAAAACTACTGTCATTGGCATTGAAATGTTTAATAAGTCTTTAGATGAAGGGCGAGCTGGTGATAATGCAGGAATTTTATTGCGTGGCACTAAAAAGGATGATGTAGAAAGAGGTCAGGTATTAGCTAAAGCAGGGACTGTTCATCCTCACACTGAATTTGAAGGTGAAATTTATGTTTTAACTAAAGAAGAAGGCGGACGACATAAACCATTTTTTAAGGGTTATAAACCACAATTTTATATTCGTACAACTGATGTTACAGGAGAAGTTGAATTGGCTGAAGGAACAGAAATGGTTATGCCAGGAGATACAATTAGTTTAAAGGTGAAGTTAATTGCGCCGATTGCATTAGAAGAAAAACAGAGATTTGCTATTCGTGAAGGCGGAAGAACAGTTGGAGCAGGCGTAGTTACAAAAATTATAAAGTAAATATTTAGTCCCTCCTCAGTCTTTGGATTAGGAGGGATTAAAATATTTATTTAAGGGTTGACGTAGATATTTAGAGATGCTATAAATAATTTTATTGTGTATAAAAATAATTATTAAGCAGTAGATTTAATAGAAATATAATTAAAATTTATAAAATAAACATGACTGAAGTTAAAGATAAAAAAGATAATCAAGAAACAAAAGTCAAAGAAGTAAGCGAGGATAAACAAAGAATCCGTATTAAAATCAAATCTTTTGACCATAAAATTATTGATCAGTCTACTAAAATTATAGTTGATACAGCAATAAGAAGCGGGGCTCAAATTTATGGACCGATTCCATTACCAATAGAAAAAAGAAAATATACTGTTAATAGTTCAACTTTTGTTCACAAGGATGCACGTGATCAGTATGAAATGAGAACCCATAAAAGACTCCTTGATATTATTGAACCAACAGCTAAAACAGTTGAAGCTTTATCTAGTTTGAATTTGCCAGCAGGAGTAGATATAGAAATTAAAATGTAAAATTTGTGAATTTATAAATAATAAAATAGTTTTTACAAATTTGCGGGAGTGGAGTGATAAAAAAATAAAAATAAAAATAAAAATAAAATATTAATGACGATTTAAGCAATTCCTATTAGGAAAATACTTAAACAGGAATTAATATTATTAAGAGGTAATATTTAAAAAATAACAGCCATTAAATTGTAAAAGTATGTTTTTTGATTTAAGCTGGTCTGATAGATAACCAGTTTTTTTAATACAATTATGAAATTTATTATAGGAAAAAAAATTGAGATGACTCAGATTTGGCAGAACGATCAAGTTGTTGCTGTGACTAAGGTCCAGGCTGGTCCGTGTACGGTTGTTCAGTTAAAGGATAAAAAAAATGACGGTTATGAAGCTGTTCAAATTAGTTATGGTGAGCAAAAAGAGAAAAGAATGAAAAAGCCACAGTTGGGACATCTTAAAAAAGCTGGAATAAAAGCTAGATATTTAAAGGAGTTTAGAAGTGAGGCCGCTGATTTAAAAATTGGTGATAAAATTGATGTAAGCACTTTTGTTGTTGGTGATATAATTAAAGTAGTAGCAAATTCTAAAGGAAAGGGATTTCAGGGAGTAGTAAGACGTCATGGTTTTTCAGGCCAAGACGCCACACACGGAAACAAAGATCAATTGCGTATGCCTGGCTCTATTGGAGCAGGTGGACCCCAACATGTTTTTAAGGGCAAAAAGATGGCAGGAAGAATGGGTGGTGGACAAATTACAACACAAAATTTAAAAATTGTAGAGATTGATAAGGATAATAATATTTTATTAATTAAAGGCGCTATTCCTGGAGGTAGAAATGGTTTAGTTTTAATTAGTGGTAAAGGTGAATTAAAAATAACAGAACCTCAAATAGTTGAGGAAATAAAATTAACATCAGAAGTTGAATTAATAGAAGAAAAAAAAGTTGATGATATCATTGTAGAAAACATAGAAGAAAAATCCGAATTAAAAATAGAGGAAGTAGAACCAGTTGTTGAGCAGAAAATAGAAACAGAAGTAAAATAATAAAAAAATATGATTAATTATAAAGTATATAATCAAGAAGCAGAATTAGTTGGAGCAGTTGACTTAGCTGATAAGATTTTTAATGTTAAAACTAATCAGGCATTAATCCATCAAGCAGTTGTTGCTCAAATGGCTAATGCTAGAAAAGTTTTAGCTCATACAAAAGGCAGAGGCGAAGTTCGAGGTGGTGGTAAAAAACCTTGGAAGCAAAAAGGTACAGGTAGAGCTAGACATGGTTCAAGCAGATCTCCAATATGGAAGGGCGGCGGAGTTACTTTTGGTCCAACAAATGAAAGAAATTTTAAAAAGGATATTAATAAAAAAATGAAACAAAAAGCAATTTTTATGGCTTTGAGCGATAAGGTTGCTAATGTTAAATTAATTATTTTAGATAAATTAGAAACCAGTGAATATAAAACTAAGGTGTTTAATCAAATATTAAGCAATTTTGAAACAAAGGTTTTTGTGCCAGAAAAAAAGTCTTTACCAGAGATAAAGCAACCATTAGTTGAAAAAGATAGCAAGCTTAAGACTAAAGCCAAGAGAAAGTCTAAAGTTGCAAGAAGTATTTTAATTATTATTAGTGAAAAAGATGAAAAATTAAAATATTCAGCAAAAAATTTAGTTGGAGCAAAATTAATTAATTTAGATAATATTAATTTAGTTGATTTATTGAAATACAAACATTTGGTATCAACGCAAGAAGCTATTAAAAAATTAGTAGAGAAATATTAAATATATGAGTTTATTTGATAAAAAAAAGACAGCCACTATTAAAACAAGCAAAGTTGTTGCAGAAAGTCTTGGTAAAGTCAAAAAAGAAAAAACTGTAAAAGAAGAAAAAAGCATGAAGGATCTATATGATTCAACAGATACGAGTAATAATAAGCAGAAGAAAGTATCAGATAAGAAAGTTTTTAAATATGAGCAGGCTTATAATGTATTGCGAAAACCTTTAGTTACTGAAAAAGTTACTAATTTAGGAGTTTATAATAAATATGTTTTTGTTGTTGCTGATAATACTAATAAAGTAGAAGTGGCTAAAGCGGTTAATCAGATTTATGGAGTAAAACCTATAAAAGTTAATATGATTAAGATGATAGGTAAAGCAACTAGATCTGGCAAAGTAGCAGGAAAAAGAAAGAATTGGAAAAAGGCTATAGTAACGCTATCAAAAGGGGAAACAATTAAAATTTACGAAGGAGTTTAAGTTAGTCCGTAAAGTCGAAAGTCTATAAAGTCAAAAGTCATTTGACTTTATAGACTTTATAGACTTTATAGACTTTATAGACTAATATATGGGAATAAAAATAGTAAAACCAACAACACCAGGAAGACGTGGCGCAAGCTTTGATGATTTTTCTGATGTAACCAAAACAGAGCCTGAAAAGAGTTTGATAATTATTCGTAAACAAAACAGTGGAAGAAATAATCAAGGCAAAATTACTGTTAGACATCGTGGAGGCGGAGCTAAGAGATATATTCGTTTAGTTGATTTTAAGAGAAATAAATTTGATATTTCAGCCAAAGTAACTGCTATTGAATATGATCCTAATCGTGGAGCTAGACTTGCTTTGTTAAATTATCAAGATGGAACTAAAAAATATATTATTGCTCCAGTGGGCTTGATTGTTGGATCAACTGTTATGAGTTCAAAAGATGTTATAGAAATAAAAGTTGGCAATGCAATGATGTTAAAAAATATTCCTGCAGGCGTTGAAGTTCATAATATTGAAATGGAGCCTGGTCAAGGAGCTAAAATAGCAAGAGGGGCTGGTAATGTAGCGTATGTTATGGGAATAGAAGGTGCTTTTGCTCAGATCAAATTACCATCAGGAGAAATTAGATTAGTTAAAAAAGATTGTTTTTGTACTGTTGGAAGAGTAAGTAATCCTGATAAAAGGCATATTAAAATTGGAAAAGCTGGACGAAAGAGACATATGGGAATTAGACCAACTGTTCGTGGAACAGCTATGAATCCAGTTGATCACCCTCATGGTGGTGGTGAAGGTAATCAGCCGATAGGATTAAAGCATCCTAAAACTCCTTGGGGAAAGCATGCATTAGGAGTTAAGACAAGAAATAAAAAGAAATATTCAAGTAAATTAATTATTAAGAGAAGAAAGAAATAATTACAAAAATATAATTTTTTTAGAATATTATTTTAAAAATTAAAAATTAAAAATTAAAATTTTTTAATATATGTCAAGAAGTTTAAAAAAAGGTCCTTATATTAATTTAAGGATTTTGGAAAAAATAAAAAAATTAAAACCAGGCGATAAAACAATTATTAAAGTTTGGGATAGATCTTGTACAATTACGCCAGAGATGGTAGGTTTTACTATCGGAGTTCATAATGGTCGTCAACATACACCTGTTTTTGTAGTTGAGAATATGGTTGGACATAAATTAGGAGAATTTGCGCTTACTAGAAAGTTTATTGTTCATGGTGGTAAGATGGCTAAAACTCAAAATAAAGATCAAGCAGGAAGTAAAAAATAATATATTAGATAGTTTAAATTTAAAATATGGAAATTATTGCTAAAGCAAAACGTATTAGAATGTCGCCTAGAAAAGTCCGTCTAGTTGTTAATACTGTCCGTGGGTTGACTGTTGTGAAATCATTAGATGTGTTAAAATTTTTAAATAAAAAGGCAGTTGAGCCTGTAATTAAATTAATAAAGTCAGCTGTGGCAAATGCTCAGCACAATTTTGAGTTAGATTCTGATAATTTATATATTAAAACTATTACTGTTGATGAAGCGCAGACTTTGCATCGTTGGTTACCTAGAGCACATGGTAGAGCTACACCGATTCGTAAAAAAAGTTGTCATATTAATTTAATTTTAGATGAAATTAAGCCAAGCGGTAAGTCAAAAGCTAAACAGCAGACCATAGAAGCTCCTGCTAAATTAGGCAGTCAGCCAGCTAAAGAAAATAAAGTAAAAATAAAAGAAGAAAAAGGAAAGGATTTTGGCAAATTGGAAGTAGCTGATGAAAATTTATTAGAAGAAAAAGGAAAAGTTATTTCTGATATAAGACGAGAAGGTAGAGCAGGACATTCCAAGATTGAAGGAGGCAGTTCTAAAGGATTTATTAATAAAATGTTTAGAAGAAAAAGTGGATAATTAAATTAATTAGCTTGTAGTTTTTTAGGGAAATTTCTAAAAAGCTAAAAAGCTAAAAAGCTAAAAAGCTAAAAGTATGGGACATAAAGTTAATCCAAAAGTTATAAGATTGAATATTACTAGAACCTGGCCGTCTAAGTGGTTTGCTTCTGGTCCAAAATTTATTAAGAATTTTCAGCAGGATGTATCTATTAGAAAATATTTTATAAAAAATTTACGCGAAGCAGGAATTGATAAAGTAGAAATTGAGAGAAGTGGTCAAAAAATAAGTATTAATGTTTTTACTGCCAAACCTGGATTAGTAATTGGTCGTGGCGGCGCCGGAGTTGAGGATTTAAAGAAAAAAATTCATGTTAAATTTTTATCAAAACCTAGTGGTATAAGATTGTCCGATATTAATTTAAATATTATTGAAGCTGATAGGCCTAATTTAAGCGCGCAAATTATTGTTCAATCAATGGCGATGGAAATAGAAAAAAGAATGCCTTTTCGTAGAGTAATGAAACAAGCTATTAATCGCGTTGAAAGAGCTGGAGCTTTAGGTGTTAAAGTAATGATTGGTGGCAGACTTAATGGTGCAGAAATTGCCAGAACAGAAATGTTGACTTCTGGTAAAGTGCCATTACATACATTACGAGCTGATATTGATTTTGCTCGTGGTGTAGCAGCTACTACTTATGGAGCTATTGGTATAAAAATGTGGATATATAAAGGAGATGTTTTTAAAAAAGAGGAAACTAATAAAGGTGAAATAATTGGTAATAGATAAAACAAGACTATATATGTTAATGCCTAAAAAAACAAAACATAGAAAACAACATAAATTGGGTAGAGGTGGCAAAGCTTGTCGTTGTGTTGACTTGAATTTTGGTAGCTATGGTTTAAAAACTTTGGAATCTTGTTGGATAAATTCTAGACAAATTGAGGCCGCTAGGCGCGTTATTACGAGATATATAAAGCGTGGTGGTAAAATATGGATTAGAATTTTTCCAGATAAATCAGTTACTGTTAAAGGTGGTGAAATTCCTATGGGCAAAGGAAAAGGTACTGTTGATCATTATGTTGCTATTGTTAAACCAGGGATGATAATGTTTGAGATGGATGGTATTAGCGAGGAGCAAGCTAAAGAGGCTTTAATTTTTGCATCTCATAAATTACCAGTAAAGTGCAGGTTTATTAAAAAAGATTAATATAAATTATTTATATGGAGTTTAAAGAAATAATCACAAAAACAACAAAAGAATTACATAAATTATTAAGCGAATCTCGTGAGAAATTAAGAGATTTACGTTTTAAAGATGGTAATAAGCAATTAAAAAATGTCAGAGAAATTAGGCAGGTTAGAAAATTAATTGCTCAAGTCTTTACTTTAATTAATAAAGACAAAGTAGTTAAATAATTATATTTATTAATAAAATAATATGGATAGTGAGAAAAAAGTTATAAAAAGAATTTTTAATGGAATAGCTACTAGCGATAAAATGGATAAAACTATTGTTGTGTTAGTTAATAGTGTTAAAATTCATCCTAGATATAAAAAAAGATATACAGTAAGTAAAAAATATAAAGTTCATGATGAAAAAAATCAGTATAAAGAAGGCGATAAAGTATCTTTTGTTGAAACTAGACCAATAAGTAAGGATAAAAAATGGAAAGTAATACAGAGTTCATAAAGTTATAAAGTTAAAAGTCCATAAAGCTAATGGAAAATAATACAGAAGTTTATAAAGTTATAAGTTAGAAAGTTGATAATATAAAGTAAACTTATTTTTCCATTTTAATACAAAATACAAAATACAAAATACAAATTTATGATACAAGTACAAACAATATTAAATGTAGCGGATAATACTGGAGCCAAGAAGGTTATGTGTATTAGGGTTTTAGGTGGTTATAAAAAACGCTATGCTAGAGTTGGCGAAATTATTACAGCAGCAGTTAAAAAAGCAACACCGCGTGCTGTTATTAAAAAAGGTGATGTTGTTAGAGCAGTAATAGTTAGAACAAAAAAAGAAATTAGGCGGTCAGATGGTGTTTGTTTACGCTTTGATGAGAATGCTTGTGTTATTATTGATAAAGAGAAAAAAGAGTTTAAGGGTTCAAGAATTTTTGGCCCGATAGCCAGAGAGGTAAAGCTAGCAGGATTTACTAAGATTGCTTCACTAGCGCCCGATGTATTATAATTTATAGATTATTTAATTTTATATGACTATAAAAAAAGGTGATAAAGTAAAAATATTAGCTGGCAAAGATAAGGGTAAAATAGGAAAAGTTTTACAGATTTTTTCTGAAAGAAATCGCGCTAGTATTGAGGGTTTAAATTTATTAATAAAGCATATGCGACCGAGCAAGCAGGGTGAGAAGGGTCAAAGGATTGAGTTTCCTGCTCCAATAAATTTATCAAATATAATTTTGGTTTGTCCGAAATGCGATAAACTAACAAGAGTAGCGCATAAATACATAGAAGTAACAGAAAATGATAAAAAAGAGAAAAAGAAGGTTAGAGTTTGTAAGAAATGTCAGCAAGTAATTGATTAAAATATAAAAGAATATTTTGTAATTATATGAATTTAAAAGAAAAATATAAAAAAGAAATAGCGCCGAAGATGAAAGAAAAATTCGGTTATAAAAATAATTTATCAATTCCTAAATTATCTAAGGTAGTTTTGAATGTTGGGGTTGGTCGTAACGCAAAAGATAAAAATTTTGTTGATAAGGTTGCAAATGGTTTAGCCTGTATTACTGGACAAAGACCTGTATTAGTTAAGGCAAAAAAATCGATTTCAGCTTTTAAAGTTAGAGAGGGAATGATTATCGGAGTGATGGTTACTTTAAGAAATAAGAGAATGTATGATTTTATTGATAAATTAGTAAATATTACTTTTCCACGTATCAGAGATTTTCGTGGTATTAGTCAAAAACAAATTGATCAGAGAGGAAATTTATCAGTAGGATTTAAAGAAAATTTAGCATTTCCTGAAATAAAAGTTGATGAAATTGACAATTTGTACGGAGTAGAAGTCTGTATTAGTACTACTGCTAAAACAAACGAAGAAGGTAGAACATTGTTTAAATTAATGGGGTTTCCTTTTATTAATGATTAATTAATAATTTTTATATGCCAAGAAAAGCGTTAATAGCAAAAGCAAAGAAAAAGCCAAAATATTCCACAAGAATTATAAGACGTTGCTGGCGTTGTGGTCGCAATCATGGTTATATGAGAGATTTTGGTTTGTGTAGAATTTGTTTTAGAGAATTAGCAAATAATACTGACATTCCAGGTGTTACTAAATCATCTTGGTAATCAAAATATAAAATCTTAAATTTAAAATTATATATGACAGACCCAATAGCAGACATGTTAACAAGAATTAGAAATGCTTCGGCAGTAGGAAAAGAAGCGATAGTTTTACCAATGAGCAAGGTGAAGCATGGTATTGCATGCATCCTCGCGCGTGAAGGCTGGGTAGGAGCAGTTGAAGTTATTAAGGTAAAAAGTAAAAAAAATGATTCAACTATTTTTGATGAATTAAAGATAGCTTTAAAATATAAAAAAAATAATCAATCAGTTATTACTTCAATAAAAAGAATTAGTAAGCCTGGTTTGAGAATTTATGCCAATAAAGCAGATTTACCAAGAGTTTTAAATAATTTAGGTATAGCAATAATATCAACATCTAATGGTTTAGTAACCAATAAAGAGGCGCATAAGTTGGGTGTTGGTGGAGAGGTTATTTGTGAAATTTATTAATTATTAATTTTTTTATGTCAAGAATAGGAAAGTTGCCAATTGAAATATTAGTAGGAACTCAAGTAAAAGTTGAGAAGGGTTTTGTAATTGTTAAGGGGCCTAAAGGTGAATTAAAAGAAAAATTGCATCCTTTAATTGAGGTTGTAATTAATGATAAAGAGATAATAGTTATGCCAAAAGGTGAAGGAAAACAACAGATGTCTTTGTGGGGATTATTTCGTAGTTTGATAAAAAATATGGTTATTGGTGTTAACGAAGGTTATGAGAAGAAATTAGAAATTAATGGTGTTGGTTATCGCGCTGCGATTAGCGAAAATAAATTAACTTTAAATCTTGGCTTTTCTAATCCCGTAATTTATGAATTGCCCGTTGGTATTGAGGCTAAGGTTGAAGCTAATACTATAACTATTTTTGGTATTAATAAATATTTAGTTGGTGAAGTAGCAGCACAAATCAGAAAAAAAAGACCACCAGAACCTTATAAAGGTAAAGGAATAAAATATAAAGAAGAGGTTATTAGACGTAAAGCAGGAAAAACTGCAGGTAAAGGAGAAAAAAAGTAGTTAGTCTGTAAAGTCTGTAAAGTCTGTAAAGTCCATAAAGTCTGTAAAGTCTGTAAAGTCAAAAGTCTGTAAAGTCTGTAAAGTCTGTAAAGTCAAAAGTCTGTAAAGTTAAATAGAATATTTAAAAAATTTCAATTTCAAGTTTTCAAATTTTATTTTTATGAATAAGCAAAAAGAAAAACAATTAAAAAGAGTTAGACGTCAGCATAAAATTCGGATTAAGATAATTGGAACTGCAGAAAGACCGAGATTAAGTGTTTTTAGGTCTAATAAAGGAATGCAGACACAATTAATTGATGATTCAGTTGGTAAAACTTTAGTTAGCGCTGATATTAAAGAAATAAAAAGTATTGGACAAAAAACTCAAAAAAGTTTTGAGCTTGGTAAATTATTGGCGGCTAAAGCTGTTGCTAAAAATATTGGCAAAGTTGTTTTTGATAGAGGTGGTTATAAATATCATGGACGTATTAAAGCCCTAGCTGATGGCGCCAGAGAAGGCGGATTGGATTTTTAAAATTATAAAAAATATAAATTATAAAACATAATTTAATAAAAGTTAAAAGTTATATGACAGAAGAGAAAAAACAAAATAATCAAATTTCTAATAAAGCGAATTCAACTGGAGTAGCTAGTAATCAGCGACCGACTGGTAGGGGTGGTAATAGTAGAGGTTTTGCAGGAAAAGGAAGAGGCGGAGCAGGTAGAGGAGAAGAAAAACAGGACGAATTTGAACAAAAGGTTATTGATTTGGCTAGAGTAACTAGAGTAATGGCAGGTGGAAAAAGAATGCGCTTTAGAGCATGTATTGCTATTGGTAATAGAAAAGGCAGAGTCGCCATTGGTTTAGCTAAGGGGGCTGATGTAACAATTGCTGTAACTAAAGCTGTTAATAAAGCTAAGAAAAATTTTGTAGATGTGCCGATAGTTAATGACACTATACCGCATGAAATTAGACAAAAATATGGCGCAGCTAAAATTTTGTTTAGACCAGCTAAGATGGGTCGTGGTATTATTGCTGGTGGCGCAGTTAGAATTATTTTAGAATTAGTAGGAATTAAAAATGTTACAAGTAAAATTTTAGGAACTAATAATAAGATGAATAATGTAAAATGCACTATTTTAGCTTTGCAAAATTTACAACGTCCAGAGCCTAAGAAAAAAAATAATAGCAATAATCAAAGTAAGTCTTTAGAAGAAAATAGTTTAATTGAAAATAGTAAAGAAGATAGTAAAAAATAATTTATATATTTATGGAATTATCATTACATACATTAAAATCAGCGAGTGGCGCTATTAAAAAGAAAAAACGAGTAGGCCGTGGAAATGCTTCTGGTCACGGAACTTATAGCGCGCGTGGTCAAAAGGGTCAGAAATCTCGAACAGGCGGAAAAAATAATCTCAAAAGATTAGGTTTTAAAAGCACATTAGCTAGCTTGCCAAAAAATAGAGGCTTTAAATCAATTCAGCCTAAAAATCAAGTAATAAATTTATCTGATCTTAATAAGTATTTTAAAGATGGAGCAGAGATTAATGTTGCTAGTTTATTAAAGAGTAGTTTAATTAATGACGTAAAATTGCCTGTAAAAATTTTAGCTAATGGTGAACTCAAGTTAAAAGATTTAAAATTCAAAGGGATTAAGGCAAGCAAAACTGTAAGTCAGCAGATTGAAAAATTGGGTGGTAAAATTTCATAATTTTTTATTTATGATAGAGAAATTAAAGCAAATTTGGAAAACGCATGACTTGCGCAATAATTTGCTGTTTGTTTTAGGAATGCTAATTGTTTTTCGTTTAGCAGCACATATTCCTATTCCAGGAGTTAATCTAGTTGCTTTGCGTGATTTTTTTGCTTCTAATCAAATTTTAGGATTAATGAATATGTTCTCTGGCGGAGGCATGGAAAGTTTTTCTATTGTAATGATGGGCGTTGCTCCTTATATTACTTCTTCAATTATTTTTCAATTGTTAAGCATGATTATCCCGAGCCTTGAAAAAATGAATAAGGAAGAGGCAGGAAGACAACAAATTACTATGTGGACTAGATGGCTTACGGTTCCGTTGGCTATTTTGCAAGCTTACGGAATGATTACTTTATTAAGACGCTCTTCTCATGCTATTTTGGGTGATATTTCTACTTTTGATTTAGTCGCTATGATTATTACTATTACTGCTGGAACTATTTTCTTAATGTGGATTGGTGAATTGATAAGCGAAAAGAAGGTGGGAAATGGAATCTCATTGATTATTTTTGCAGGTATTGTTGCTAGTTTGCCACAATTTGCGCAACAGACATTTTTAACTTTTGATCCATCTCAAATTTTTGTTTTATTGGGCGTATTTGCTGTTTTCTTGATTACTGTTGTTGGCGTAGTTATTATTACAGAAGGTCAACGCAATATACCTGTGCAGTATGCTAGACAAATAAGAGGAGGTAGAACACATGGGGGAACTAGTACTCATTTACCGCTTAGGGTGAATATGGCAGGAGTTATTCCTATTATTTTTGCTATTTCAGTTGTTTTATTTCCGCCAATGGTTGCCCAATTTTTTGTTCATGCTCGTACTGTTTGGGTTGCTAATGGAGCTGAATGGGTAATAAGAGTATTTCAAGATCAGTTAATTTATGGCATTTTATATTTTTTATTGGTTTTTGCTTTTACTTTTTTTTATACAGAAGTTATTTTTCATCCGACTCAAATAGCTGAGAATTTACAGAAACAGGGTGGTTTTATTCCTGGCATTAGACCAGGTCGTCATACTAGTGAATATTTAGCTGATACTACTCATAAAATAATTTTTATTGGCGCGTTATTTTTGGGAATAATTGCTATTTTGCCTTTAATAATGCAATATTTTACTGGAATGCAATCTTTGGCTATTGGCGGTACCAGTTTATTAATTGTAGTTGCTGTAGTAATTGATACTGTCAAACAAATAGAATCTCAATTAACTATGCGTGAATACGAAAGCACATAGGTAATTAACAATTAGGGACTAACAATTACAAATAAAAAAATCTCTTAATAGAGATTTTTTTATTTGTATGTAGACTTGTTTTTATTTTTATATTATGTTATTCTGGAAATAGGTAATAAAAATACCTAAAACCAGAATGTATGAAAAAGGAAGTTTTAAAACAACTTGAAGAAATGCCTTATTTTACTAAAACAAATTTAAAGTTGTTTCAGGACAATAGTGATTTTTCTTTTGATAAAAATATTCAAAACTGGATGAAAAATGGTATAATTAAAAAATTAAAGAATGGTTTATATGTTACTGAAAAATATATTTTGAAAGAAAAAGAGTTAAGCTTATATCAAGAATTTATTGCCAATAAACTTTTATCGCCATCTTATTTGTCAGGAGAATATGTTTTACAAAAATATAATATTCTTACTGAGGCCATTTATAGTATAACTTCGATAACCATTAAAAGTACTCGTAGTTTTGAAAATTTTTTAGGCGTTTTTCGTTATTATAATCTTAAAAAAGAATTGTTTTTAGGTTTTAAAGAAATTAATTTTGGGAAATTTAAAATTTTAATTGCCAGTAAAGCTAAAGCTCTTTTTGATTTTGTCTATTTAAAAAAAGATAATTTTCAAGAATTTTCTCAAAAAGAAATTGAAGAAATGAGATTAAATTTAGACGAGATAAACAAAAAAGACATAGAAGAGCTCGGGATTTATGTTAATTTTTCAAAAGATAAAAAAATATTTAATTTTTATAAGAATTTGCAAAAAATATGTTAATTCAAAATTTAGAGAAAAAAGTACAAGAGTATAAAAATAGGAATTTAACGAACGAAGTTATTAAAAATTATCTTAAGGAATATATTCAGCTTTTTGTTTTGGAATTTCTTTATAATCAAAAGAAGTATCAAGATTTAATATTTACAGGCGGTTCTTGCTTAAGACTTTGTTATGGATTAAATAGATTATCTGAAGATTTGGATTTAGATAGTTTTAAAAAAATAGATAAACAAAAATTAGCCGAAGAAATAAAAGAATATTTTAAGAAAAAATTACAATATCAAGATTTAGAAATTAGCATAAAAGGTATTGGAAAAAAAATTTATTTAAAATTTCCAATTTTGAAATTATTAAAACTTTCTAAAACAGGCGAGAATGATAAATTGTATATTAAAATAGAAATTGAAAAAGTTTCTAAAGCATTTTTTAAATTAGAAAAAACACTTATTTTGAAAGATGGTTTTAGTTTTTTTATAAAAAATTATGATTTGCCCAGTTTAATGGCAGGAAAAATAAACGCCATTCTTTTTAGATTATTTTTTAAAGGAAAAGAAAATAAAATAACATTTAAAGGTAGAGATTGGTATGATTTGATTTGGTATTTTCAAAAAGAAATTAAGCCTAATCTAGCCTGTTTAAAAAAAATAACTAAAATTTCAGATGAAAAAGAGATTTTTAAAAGATTAGACAAAATAGCGATGGGTTTAAATTTAAATTATCTTAAAAGTGATATTGAAAATTTATTTGAGAGTAGAAAATTTGTTAATGATTTTGTTGAAAATTTTATGGATCTATATAAAAAATATAGGAATATTTAAAAAAAGTGATTAATTTTTTTAATCTAAAAAACATTTATTAATATTCCTCCGTCAACAAAAATAGTCTGCCCAGTTATATAATTACTTAGATCTGAAGCAAGAAAAACAACAGGCCCGGCAATTTCATCTGAATTACCAAACCTCTTTAAAGGGATTCTATTTATTATTTCAAATTTTTCTTTTTCGTCAGTGTCATCCCAAATTGGCGTTTTGATTGCTCCAGGAGCTATAGAATTTACATTTATATTATAAGAAGCTAGCTCTATAGCAGCTACTCTAGTGACTGCATCAAGAGCAGCTTTGCTAGCGTGATAAGCCATTCCTTCAGCCACTCCCTCAACAGAATGAATAGAAGAAATATTTATAATTCTTCCACTTTTTTGCTTCTTCATAATAGGAGTAACGGCACGAATAAAATAAATAGATCCATTTAAATTGATTTTCATTACTTTTTCCCATACTTCCAAAAAACGCGGATTATCTATTTCCGCACCATCATAAATCCCAGCATTATTAACTAATACATCTATTCTGCCATGCTTTTTTAAAATTTTATTAACAACATTATTGCATTCTTGTTCATTGCTTATATTACACTTTAAAGCAAGAGCGCCAGTTTTATTAGAAATCTTTTTAGCATTATCTTTGCTGGAATTATAGGTAAAAATAACTTTTGCACTATATTCTACGAGTTTATAAACAATCGATTCGCCAATTCCGCTTGATCCACCAGTAACCAGAATAATTTTATTTGATAAATTCATATTTTTTATTTTATATATTAATATTATTTGTTTTTATTTTATAACAAGTTAATTCAGCTCCATCAATTTGAAAAGCTTTTTTAAAGTTAGATGTGTTGGATTTATAGAATGCTTCTCCGTCAGATGAAGGATTATGAAATATTATTTCATCATTATTTATGTCAACAATAAATACCCTGTGTAATGAATAATATGGAGGTTTTTCGCCATATATTAACCAAGGATCTAGCATTACATCACAAACATATCTTTCAGAGAAATACTTTTTCAATAAATTTGTATTTGGTTTTTTGTGAAAAAATTTAAAATTCTTATTTTTAAATAAATATTTTAAATCTTCTTGATATTTATTTAGATCCGTCATCCTATTATTAAAAAAATTAAATGGCTCTTTTTTGGTTTCTTGTTGAAAATGGATAAATCCTTTTTCTGCCCAGATTTTAAGATTATTTTTACTAAAATCTACAATTTCTATATTTTTATTTTCTATCAAAAATCTCCAAAAAAAGGCAAATCCAATTTCAGATTTGGTTATTTTAAGAATATATTCCAATGGATAATCAAAACCCAAGGCATTTGCTACCATTGTATAGGTCGCTGAAGCACAAGAAGTTTCACTAATTTGTTTAATTTGAGGAATATTATATTTCATTGTTTTATTAAAGTTAATATTGTATTATTAATATAATATAATATAATATAATATAATATACCATTTAAAATATGAAAAAATCAATAGAAAATATATCATTAAAATGGGTTAGTCCTTTTTGGTATTTAGGTTGCGATCAAAATTGTAAAGAATGTTTTATAGGTAAAAAAAGTAAAAAAATTGCACCTTTAAATATCAGAAAAAAGACAATAGATATTTTGGCAAAAAATAATACAGAAGAAATATTTTTATGTGGTGGCAATCCTATTTTAGATCCATTTATTGAAGAAACTGTTGCATATATTAAAACAAAAGGGATTTTAGTTGAATTATTAAGCAATAGCTGGGATATTGATAAAAATAAATTTATAAAAAACAAGAAAAAGTTTCTTGTCAATATTGATGATAAAGCAGCTACTTTTTGGGGAGGAGACGCAAAAACTCATGATAAAATATGTGGTTGTGATGGATCTTTTTTAAGATTAATAAAAAATTTAAAAGAAATCTCACAACAAGGTCATTCCATTGATTGTATTTTGAATGTGACATCCCAGAATAAAAATAATATTTATCAAATAATTAAAAAACTTAAAAATAAAATTAATATAACTAAGGTTTGGCTACAGAGAATATTCCCATATGGAAATGCACTACAAAACGATCTCTCTAAAATTGAATTAAAACCTGAAGATTTTAATTCAATTTTAAAACAATTAGTCATGGCTCAAAAAGACTTTAATCTAATAGATATATCTTTTGATTCAACTCCCCCTTTTTGCATGGTTAATAAAAAATATCATCAATTTTTAGAAAGATATAAAAGAGGACTTTCTTTCTGGGCGTTAGATTATAAATGTAGATTATTTGGAGAATCTTTTGATGTTATAAATCCAAAATTTGCTCTTCTTAATAAAAAACCAATTTATAAAGTTAATGATTTAATCAATAAAATTAAAAAAGACTCAAAAACACAAGATATTTTAGAAAAAAAATATTTACCAAAAAAATGCCAAAAATGCCAAAAATGTAAAATAAATGATTGTTTTGGTGGTTATTTAATAAGAAATGCAAAAGGATTAACGGTTGATCCTATTTTGGGTTTGTCATTGAATGAATAAACAGAATTAAGTTTTTTAGTTAAAATTAGCTAAAAAAATTTAATTAGTGATAACGTCCATTAACTAATGGCTTCTTGTCCAAAATGAGGCAGGCTGAGAAAGAAACAGAAGCGGAGCTTCGGGGAGCTCCTCGAAGCTCCGCTTCTGTTTCTTTCTCAACTTTATCATATTTTAGATGATTTGATGCGTTTTTTTGCTAAAAAATAATTGTCGTGGTAAGATTATTTTGTAATTAATGTTTATGTAATCGTTATATGAAAATAAGGTTAATTAAACAATCTATTTATTTTTTATTAGTGATAATTATTACATTAGGGGTTTCTATCTCTGTTCAATCGCTTTTGGCAATGTGGATTAACCCTACTGCTTTTCCGCCTGGTGAAAACTTATCTGAGCCTATTAATGTAAGTGAATTTTCTCAGTATAAAGCTGGTAGTTTAGGTATCGGAACAACAACGCTTGTAGCTTTTAAAGAAGGAGAAGCTACTAAATTAAGAATAGCAGATCTTAGTCAAAATCCTGAACTTCAATTACAATTTGGTACTGATACTGTCAGTGATCATTGGGCTATTTATAATAAGAGAGATGCTAATAATAATAGTAGTGATAATAATAGTTTTAATATTTGGGGAGGCGGGCAAGATAGATTAATAATTTTGCAAAATGGCAATATTAGTATAGGGACATCAAGCCCAGTAGCAAGATTGCAAATAGAATCTTCAACTAATACTGAAGGACTAAGAATAATCTCTGACAAAAGTGGTAGCTTATCAAGCGGTAGTCCATTAAATATTAGAAATAGTAATAATGAATATGATATTTTTCGTGTTGATACTGCTGGTGTTTTGAAAGTAGGAAGTATTCCTTGGGATCGTCTTACTTCAATCCCAACAGGATTAGATACTGATACAGGTGATGATATAACTTCTATTACTGCTGGTACTGGCGTTACAATTACTGGAACTGGAAATTCTAGAACAATTGCAGCTACAGGTGGAGTTTATACTGCTGGAACAGGAATCTCTATTTCAAGTTCGGTTATTTCAAATACAGG